>JACCZL010000235.1 GCA_013695975.1 Chloroflexota bacterium | reverse complement strand
CGTACCGCGCGCGCGGTACGCCCTCGCCGCGCTCGCCATCGTGGGCATCCTGGCCCTCTACGGCTGGCTCCTCGCCCCACAGCTCGGCAAGCCATTCGTCTACGACGACGTCAACTTCGCCCTCGGGGCTCGAGCCGTTGCCCACACGGGGCTGCCTTACGGCAATCAGGGTTACCTGCTCCACCTCTACCGGGAGCGCGAGCAGTGGGCGCTCTGGCATCCGCCGCTCTACATCTACGCCCTCGGCCTGACGACGATGCTGTTTGGCGAGTCCGAGGCGGCAACCCGCGGACTGAGCGTCCTCTGCCAACTCCTGGCGGCCGGCCTCAGCTTCGATCTGGCCCGCCGGCTCGCCGGCCCGGGTTCGGTGCGGGAACCGGGCGGTCTGGTGGCCGGCGTGCTCGCCGTCGCCCTGTTCTTGCTCGGGCCGCTAACCGTCCAGGCAGCGGGAATCCTGGACATCGACAACACCGTGCTGATGCTGCTGACCACCCTCTTCGTGTGGGTGCTGATCCGACTACCGGACCGCTGGCCCCGTGGCACCGTGGCAGGCCTGGCGATCTTCTACGGACTGCTACTCTGGGCCAAGCTGACCACGCCGCTGTTGCTGCTCGCGGCAATGGTCTTCACCCGGGCATTCGGGTCGACTGGCTGGCGGGGGGCGCTCGAGGCGCTCACCATCGGTGCGCTCGGTTGGGCACTGTTCCTCGTAAGCTGGCTGGTGGTCACCGGCCTGACCGGCATGCCGGCGGACTACACGTTCATCGTGGTCTCCCGTGAAGCGCTCGAGAGCGGGACCAGCACCCGTGACCGCTTTGTGTCATGGGCGGCGTTCGCGGCCGGCGCGGCGCCAGCGGTGCTCTGGCTCGGGCCGTTCTTCTGCCTGCTGTTCGTCCTGGCCGGGCTGCCGCGACTGTGGCGCTTGCTGCGCGGGCGGGGCCTCGAGCCTGGGGACCTGGTCGTCGTCCTCGGCGCGGCGATCTACCTCGTTTACATCATGAAGCTCGCTGGCAGCTTCCCGAAGTACCACGCCGCCATGCTGCCACTCTGGACAGCGGCGAGCGGCGCGGCGATCGTCCGCGCAGCGGGACGCCCGAGCTGGGGTCAGCTCGCGGTCATGTTGGTCGGGTTCGCGGCCGTGTTCGGCTGGCTCCAAGCCCGGGCCGACCTCTGGGCGATCGAGTGGGACCCGACCCTGATCCGCCTGCTGATCGTCGTTCCCCTGCTCGTCGGCCTCGCGATGGGGGGGCTCTGGGCCCAGCTCGGGCGGGTCAGTCCTCTCCGTGCCGCGCCGATCAGCCTGGCCGCGCTGGCCCTGGCCTGGTCGCTCGCCCTGAACGTGCATCAGCGCGGGCTCGACGGCTCGACGACCTACTATTACGGTCGCTACGGCCAGGTCGAAGCGGCCCGCGCGCTGGAGGATCGGCTCCAGCCGGATGAGCTGTACATCGCCTCGAAGGAGGTCGCCTGGTACAGCCGACACCAGCGTTACGTCGATCAAGAATCCTGGCAGCACGTGGTGTGGGATCTCGGACAAGGCTTCGACGGGACCTGGCTAGACCAGCCAGTGCGGGTGCTCGCGCTCGAGCTCGGCGAACGGTCGGTCCGCGGGACCTATGAGCGGGCACTCGCCCCGCGCTACCGCCCCGTCGGCGAGTACGGCAACTTCGTCATCTTCGAGCGGGCCACCTGACCAGAGGAGCCTCTCAGGATCGCCAGCAAGGGACGACCCACTACCCATTCGTCAGTCGGCGTAGTCTCGCAGGCGCCGGGCGCGGCTCGGGTGGCGGAGCTTGCGAAGCGCCTTGGCCTCGATCTGGCGGATACGCTCGCGGGTGACGCCGAGCTCCTCGCCGATCTCAGACAGGGTGTACAGCTTGTCGCCGTCGAGGCCGAAGCGTAGCTCGACCACGCGCCGTTCCCGCGGCGTCAACGAGTTGAGCACGGCCTCGACCTGCAAGCGCAGCATCAGCAGCGAGATCGACGCATCCGGGTCGGGGGCGTTCTCGTCCTCGATGAAGTCCGAGAGCTGGCCCTGCTGTTCGTCGCCCACGAACGTATCGAGCGAGATCGGCTGGGGCAGGATGCGGGTCAGCTCACGCACCCGCTCATCCGGCATTTCGAGCGCCGCCCCGACTTCCCGTGTCGTCGGCTCTCGGCCAAGCTCCTGCTGAAGCGCGGTGACGACGCGGACATACTTGTTGATCGTCTCGACCATGTGGACAGGAATCCGAATCGTCCTTGCATGGTCGGCCAACGCGCGGCTGACGGCCTGCCGAATCCACCAGGTGGCATAGGTACTGAACTTGAACCCACGGCGATAATCGAACTTCTCGACCGCCCGCATCAGCCCGATGTTGCCTTCCTGGATCAGGTCGCCGAGCGGGATGCCGCGGTTCATGGAGCGGCGGGCCACGCTGACCACGAGGCGTAGGTTGGCCTCGATCAGTCTGCCGCGCGCGCGCTGGCCCTGGAGGACCGTCGCCTCGAGCGCCTGGACGTCAACGGTCGGGGCGCCCGCCCGTTCGAGCTCGCGGGCGGCCAGGCTTCCCGCCTCGATCGCCTTGGCCAGCTCGACCTCGGCCACTGCCGTCAGCAGCGGGACTCGGCCGATCTCGTGCAGGTAGAGCGGGAGCGCCTCGCCAACAGGGTCGGATTCGCGCTCAAGAGTAGCTTCCGGGGTGACGACATCTTCCGCCGCCATGGTCGTGGTCACGCTCCTTTGACGCCTACCTCAACGCCGATCGCCTACGCCAGAGCGCGTCCTCCCCACCGCCTGGAGCATGAGGCGGCAAGCACCCGCTGCTCCGTGTCAAGGTATAACGCAAACCGCGCTGGGAAAGTTCCGGAGTGTACCCACTATGCGAGCGGCACGCCAGACCGGATCACCCGCTTGGGCCGTCAGCAAGAACGGTGCCGACCAGGGCATCCGGGCGCGACCTAATCGAGCGGACGGAGGACCAGTCCGGTCGGGGCCTTGGGGTAGAAGTAGGTCGACTTCTCGGGCATCCGCTCGCCGGCCAGCGCGACGGCGGCGACTTGTTCGATCCGGGTGGGGTTGAGGAGGACGGCGAGCGCGCGCTCGCGGCTGCGAACGAGCGCGAACGCCTCATGGGCATCGCGAGTGTAGTCGATGGCGTCTTCCGCTTGCAGGCCCCCCTCAGCTAGGAGCGGCCGGATCACGGCCTCATCAGCCAGGACCACGTCGAGCTCCTGCCAACTCGGGTCGCGGTCGACTGGGACGCTGGCCGGCGACCCCCGACGATCACGCAGTGAGACCACGGCAAAGATGTCGGGATCGGGGCCATACATGCCGATGACCCGATCGGCCTGGCCCTGCGACTCCAGTTGCGCCACGTAGGCATCCACCTGCTCCGGCGGGGCGTCCGGCCAGAGCGGAAAGTACTCGGGGTGAAACTCGACCGACAGGCGCTCTTCCAGCTCGGCGGCGTCGAGCCAGTCCAGTCCACGCAGGAGGCGGTGGATCGGCAGGATCACGAGCCCCGGGTCATCCTGCGCGACCAGGTGCATCATCACGTAGCCGGCCGAGTCGGACGGGGAATCGGTGGCCGCCTGGCTACGCTCCTGGTAGCGCAGGGCCGTCTCATAGCGATGGTGACCGTCGGCGATGAACAGCGGACGATCCTCGAAGAACCGCCGCAGGCCGTCGACGAGGAGTGGATCCTGGAGGACCCAGAGGCGATGACCAACGTCGTCGAGGTCGACGCCGTGGACCGCGGCCGGTCGGGCCTCGGCCCAGTCCCAGGCGGCTGCCAGAGCGTCCTGGGTGCTCGCGACGCGCGGAAAGAACGCCAGGATCGGGCTGAGATTGGTCCGAGTCGCCTCGAGTAGCCGCAGCCGATCGGCCTTCGGCCGATCGTAGGTCCGCTCGTGTGGCAGCACGACGCGGCGGTCCCAGGGCTCGAGCCGGACCTGGCCGACCAGCTCGCGTCGGACCCGCCTGGCCCCTTGATGATCGAACTCGGCTTCGTGCAGGTAGAAGCTCTCCGCCGCCCCCTCCTGCCTGAGGATGCCCGCCTCACGCCAGGCCCACAACGTCTCGGCCGCGCGCGCGTAGCGGTCATCGCCCTGACCAGCACCGGCCGGCGGGTCGGCCACCGAGCCCATGCTCAGCTCGAGCCGGATCGCGTTGTACTCGTGCTGCTCTCGATAACGGCGCTCGAGCGCCGCGTCGACGACATCGTACGGTGGACAGAGGATCCTGCCCAGGTCAGGCGCGTGCCCAGGGTCATAACGGAGTCCGCGGAAGGGACTTACTTCGGCCATCGGATCGCGAGTATAGCAGTGGCTTGGCATCGCACGACGATTCAGCGTACCGTTAGGAGGCTATGCGGGGGATGCGGGGGATGGCCGGGCCAGCGGGGCTGCTCGTGCTGAGCGCCGCGCTCGTCGGCTGTGGCGGGAGCAGCCCGCCGAGCGCGACGCCGATCCCGCCGCCCGTTCTGACGAGCCCATCGCCCTCGCCGGAAGCGGGCCTGTTCCAGCTCTCGCCTCTCCCATCGCCGAGTCCCTCGCCGGCCGCGGCCGCGCAGAGCTACACCGTCGCCGCGGGCGACACCCTGGCGATCATCGCTCAGCGACTGTACGGTGACGCGAACCTCTGGCGGCGCATCTACGACGCCAATCGGACCACCATCGGAGACAACCCCGACGCCCTGCGGGTGGGCGCGGTCCTCAGCGTCCCCCCGCCACCCTGAGCCGGATGGGAGCGCCGCGCCGTCCCGTGATCTGAGCGGTATCACATTTTGGCGGCCGTCGACGGGCCCGCGCGAACGGGCCACTTTCGGGCAGTCCCCGGGCTGGTGCTCTGGCCCGTCTTCCCCAATACTAATGGCGCGCAGCGTCGCGAAGACTTCGGGGGATCGGGGAGCGGATGGGAGTCGCGGCGAGGGGGGAACCAGGCGGTCGCGCACGCCTCCCCCACCGGCAGTCCGGATGGCGCGGGTGGCTGGTCTGCTCCGTGCTCGCGGGCCTGACCGTCGCCTGTGGGCGATCGTCGGGATCCAAGGTCGAGTCGAACTACATCCCTCAGCCGACGCCCGATCGAACGATGGACGCGGTCGTCCGGGGCCTGGGGTCGCCAGTCGTCTTCGGCTCGCCCGAGCCGACGCCACTGGCGCGACCGGCCCGCAGCCCAGTTCCCGCGGCAGCCGCTCCCACGGCGGGAGCTGTTCGAGTCGCCAACCCTCCATCCCTCCCCACCGCCGCGCGGGCCATGTCGGCCAGATCGGGCGGGCCGGGCGCAGCCGTCGCCATCACCGCCACGCCGCCACCCTCGGGGGCGCAGGAAGCAGCGCCGAACGCGCGCGGGTCGGGTCCCCCGAGCGTTCCACCGACGCCGCGACCAGCGCCACCCGCTCCACCACTACCTCCGGCCCCTCCGACAGCCCAGGCCACCCCACGCCCGACGACGCCCCCGCTGATCAACCCAACCAATGCCGCACCCGCGTTACGCGCCGCGCCCACGCGCCCCGCCGGTGGGACACCACAGCGTCCCTAGCACGCGCCGAGCGCTCCACGCGTCGCCCCGGCTCTACTACGCCGCCTGAGCGGGTTGACGAACCGGAGCCCTGCTCGGTACAGTTTATCCAGGGCGCTCCAGTGGCGAGTGGTGAAGCGGTATCACAGGGGTCTTTGGAACCTCTATCCCAGGTTCGAATCCTGGCTCGCCAGCCGCCTTCGGCTTCGCTTCGACGCACCGCCTCCAGGGACGGGGTCGCGCGGACAGCAAGTCGGGAGTGCGCCCGTCGCGCATGAAGCAAACCGATAACTCAGAACCTCCAAGTACGCGTGGCCGCGTCGGTGTGGTTATTCTGGCAGCGGGCCAGGGCACCCGAATGCGGTCGCGGCTCCCCAAGGTTCTGCATCCGATCGCGGGGCTGCCGATGGTTCGGCAGGTGGTCGACGTTGGTCGCGCCATCGACCCGGCGATCGTGGTGCTCGTGGTCGGGCACGCCGCCGAGCAGGTCACCGCGGCGGCCGGCGACGGTCTCAGCATCGTCTACCAGGCCGACCAGCGGGGGACCGGCCACGCCGTCCTCCAGGCCCGCGAGGCGCTCGAAGGGCGGAGCGACCTGGTCGTCGTGCTGTATGGGGACACCGTGCTCGTCCAGCCGGCCACGCTCGAGCGGATGACCGCGGCCGCGGAGCGGGCCCCCATCGTCCTGCTGACCGGGATCGTCGAGGACCCGAGCGGCTACGGGCGGATCGAGCGCGACCTGGACGGGCGGGTCCTCAGGATCGTCGAGACTCGCGAGGGCGCTGGCGAGCTCGAGACGCGGGAGATCTGGGCGGGCGTCGTCGTCTACCAGTCGGCGTGGCTCTGGGAGCACGTGGGTCGCCTGCCGCGGAGCGCGAGCGACGAGATCTACCTGACCGACCTGGTGGCCGTGGCGGTGCAAGAGGGCCGCGAGGTGGTCGCGCTGCACCCGCCAGACATGGTCGAGCTCGCGGGGATCAACACCCAGGCCCAGCTCGCCGACGTTAACCGAGTGGCCCAGGACCGGATCCGTGGGCGCTTGATGGACTGCGGGGTGCGGATGCCTGACCCGACCACGGTGTACGTCGACAGCGGCGTCGACGTCGAAGGCGACGTCGTCCTCCACCCGAATACCCATCTTCAGGGGCGGACGCGGGTCGCGGCCGGTACCGAAATCGGCCCCAACAGCATCGTCCGCGACAGCGACCTCGGGCGCGATTGTCGAGTCGTGGCCTCGGTCCTCGAAGCATGTGTCGTGGGACATGGGGTCACGATCGGGCCGTTCGCTCACCTACGGGCGGGCGCGACCATCGAGGATGGCGTCGAACTCGGCAATTACGCCGAGGTGAAAGCGAGCCGGATCGGAGCGGGTTCCCGGATGCATCACTTCGGCTACGTCGGCGATGCGGATGTCGGACGCGACACCAACGTCGGGGCCGGGACGGTCACCTGCAACTACGACGGGCAGGCCAAGCACCACACCAGCGTCGGCGATGGGGTGTTCATCGGCAGCGACACGATGCTGGTGGCGCCGGTCAGCCTTGGCGATGGAGCCCGGACCGGGGCAGGTTCGGTGGTAACGCGCGACGTCAAACCAGGTCAGCTCGTCGTCGGCATTCCGGCCCGACCGGTGCCCGGACGGTCCGCCAGCCCGCCCGGTCCGCGCGATGCCGACGGGTTCATGCCATCCGCGGGCGACGCGAGCCGCTAGGCGAGCGCAACGATGGAGGGCATGAGCGCCGCGACCTGGGCCAAGCTGCTGGCCCTTGGCATCGCGCTGGGCATCGCGGCCCTCGCCGCGGCGGCGCAGGCCTCGCTCTTTCACATCAACCGCAACCGCCTTCGGGGGCTTGTAGAGAGCGGCTTGCCGCGTGCCCAGGCGATCGTCAAGGTGTTCAATGAGCCGGGCTGGGTGTTCCTGACGATCCAGCTTCTGGAGGCATTTGGTACGGCCGGCGTCGTCGTGAGCGTCATCCTCCTGGCGCTCGAAGTGGCGGATCCCGGGCCGTGGATCGTCCTGGGCCTGGTCGCCGGGCTTGTCGCGCTGCTCGTGGTCCAGATCGCGGCGCGGGCGGTCGCTGTCGTCCGCTCCGAGACGACGGCCCTGGCGCTGCTCGGCCCGCTGAGCGCGTTCGGGGTCGTCTTCGCACCGCTCTTGCTCCCACTGCGTGGCCTCGAGCGCCTTGGCCTGCGCCTGCTCGGGCGCGACCAGCCGACGGAGCCGAGCGCCGTGGCTGAGGAAGAGCTCCGCATCCTCGTCGAGTCGGTCGACGACAGCACCGCCCTCGAAGAGGATGAGCGGGAGATGATCCACGGCATCTTCGAGATGAGCCACCGCCCCGCACGCGAGGTGATGGTCCCGCGCATCGACATGGTCGCCGAGTCGGCTGACGCGTCGGTCCGCCAGGTGGTCGATCGAGTCGTCTCGAGCGGCTACTCGCGCATCCCGATCTACCAGGACACGCCGGACAGCGTCGTCGGGATCGTCTACGCCAAGGATATCCTCCGCCACCTCCGCGAGGGGACGCTCGACGACCCGGTCGCGCCGATCGCCCGACCGCCCTACTTCGTGCCGGACACGAAGAAGGTCGACGAGCTGCTCGAGGACCTCCAGCAGAAGCGGGTCCACGTGGCGATCGTCGTCGACGAGTACGGCGGTACGGCCGGGCTGCTGACGATCGAAGACCTGATCGAGGAGATCGTCGGCGAGATCCGCGACGAGTACGACGTCAACGAAGAGCAGCCGATCCAGACCCTGAGCGACCACGAGGCAGTGGTCGACGCGCGGATACCTCTTCGCGACGTCAACGAAGCCCTCCACCTGCACCTGAACACCGACGAGTTCGACACCCTCGGCGGACTGGTGTATCACGAGCTCGGCAAGGTGCCGGTTGACGGCGACGAGATCCGCGTCAACGGTTGCCTGGTCAGCGTCATCAGCACCCAGGGCCGCCGGCTCAAGAAGCTGCGTGTCACCCTGGTCGACGACGAGACGGGGTAGGAGCAGAACCGCGGCATGAGCAAGCTCCAGATCGTCTACCTCGTGGTCGGCCTGTTGGTCATCCTGAGCATGATCATCTCGATCCTCCCGCCGCCACGATGAGCGCCCGCGCCGAGCGGCTCGAGCGCTACCGCGCGCCACTGCGGCGCTACCGCCCCGATCGGCGGACCTTCGAGCGGCTCGTGGCCCAGACGCTCGATGGCCTGCCGTCCGCGTATCGAGAACGGCTGATCAACGTCGCCGTGGTCATCGCCGAGCGGCCAACATCCGCCGAGCTGCAGGTCAGCCCGGATCCCGAGCGCGACGACCTCCTCGGCCTCTACGAGGGTGTGCCATATGGGGAGCGGGGGACCGCCTACCACCTCGTCCCGCCCGATCGGATCACGATCTATCGCGAGCCGATCCTGGCCGTCGCCGCGACGCCGGCCGCCGTCCGCGCGGAGATCCGGACGACCGTCCTCCACGAGATCGGCCACTACTTCGGCCTGTCCGACGCCGAGTTGGACGAGTAGGCAGTAGGCAGTAGACGAACGGGCACACTCGCATCTACTGCCTACTGCATACTTGGTCATGCGAGTCGACGTGCTCACGCTGTTCCCAGAGATGTTCGCCGGGCCATTGGATCACAGTATCCTCGGGCGGGCGATCGGTCGAGGGCTGCTCCAGGTCCACTTGACCAACCCCCGCGACTTTACGACCGACCGCCACCGCACGGTCGACGACTATCCTTATGGCGGCGGGCCGGGGATGGTGATGAAGCCCGGCCCAATCTTCGCCGCCGTCGAGTCGCTCGCCGACCCTGACGACCCGATCATTCTCCTGAGCCCACAGGGCCGGGTGTTCAGCCAGGCGGTCGCTGCTGAGCTCGCCAGTCAGCCGCGCCTGATCCTGATCTGCGGCCACTACGAGGGGGTCGACGAGCGCGTTCGGGAGCACCTGGCGACCGACGAGCTGTCGATTGGCGACTACGTCCTCACCGGCGGCGAGCTGGCGGCGATGGTGGTCATCGACGCCGTCGCCCGCCTCCTACCCGGCGTCC
>JACCZL010000202.1 GCA_013695975.1 Chloroflexota bacterium | reverse complement strand
GCGCACGGCCTGGTTGTACGGCCCGCGCGGAAGCGGGGCCTTGTCGGTCTTGACCGCCTGGGGATCCACGCTGTCCTCCTCTGCTCGGGTCAGGGCATCAAGGCCCCTGGCAGCCGGAAAATCTGCTCGACCGGCAGCGCGAAGCTCGGCAGCAGCGGCGAGGTCAGCGTATCGCCCACCGTCAGCGTCGCTGCCAGCTCGAGCGCCGCCTCACGCCGCCGGTAAACCTCGACACTCCGCGGCGCCCGATCGACGATCCAGTATTCTCGAACGCCCCGCCGCGAGTAGAGCGACAGCTTGACCTCTCGATCGCGCTCCTCGTTCTCCCACCCCGGCGAGACGACCTCGACCGCCAGGTCCGGCGCCGCGTGGAGCTTGCCGTCCTGCTTGCCCGTCTCTGGATTGATCGTGACCACCGCCAGCCGCTCATCGCTCACCCACAGGAGATCGGGGACCACACCGGCGTTGCGCGCGAAGATCACCCCGATCCCAGACACCGCCCAGCCCAGTCCGGTGGCGTGGTGCCAGTCGTGGAGCGCGAAGGTGATCTGATCGAGGGCAGCCTGGTGCTCGAAGTGGGGCGCAGTGGTCACGTATAGCTCTCCATCGATGACCTCGTAGCGGTTGCCATCATCCGGCATGTGCTCCAGGTCCGCGACCGTGAATTCGCGAACGGCGATCATCTAGGCTGTCCTCCCGGCTTGACGCGGTGACCCTGAGTATAGCCTGGTACAGTATCGTGGGCAGCCCCGCGCGGGGCCACGGGCGCATGGCCATGCGCCCCTACACGGGAGGTTTCGGGCGTGGCGGCGGAGCGGTTCTTCGGGCAGCGGATGCGGCGGTTCGAGGACCCGCGATTGCTGACGGGCGCGGGGGCCTATCTCGAGGACTTGCGGCAGCCGGATCTTCTTCACGCGGCGTTCGTCCGCAGCCCCTATGCCCATGCCACGATCGGAGCGATCCCGAAGGAAGCCGCCCGGATGTCGGGCGTCGTCGGCGTCTTCACGGCCGGCGACTTCAAGCTGGGGCCGATCCCGACGGCCGTGCCGCACCCGGCCCTGCGGCCGTGTGGTCAGGTCCCGCTCGCCCGCGATCGGGCCCGCTTCGTCGGCGAGCCGCTCGCCGTCGTGGTGGCCACCGATCGCTACACCGCCGAGGATGGGGCCGGCGCAATCGCCGCCGAGCTGGAGCTGGAGCCGCTGCCGGTCGTCGCTGGCTGGGAGGCTGCCCTGGCGCCGGACGCGCCGGTCCTCCACGAGGGGCTGGGCGACAATCTGGCTGGAAGCTGGGTCGTGCGCGTCGGCGAGGTCGAGCGGGCGTTCGCCGAGGCCGAGCGGGTGGTCCGTGGCAGCTTCGCGGTCCAGCGCTACACCGGCATGCCGATCGAGACGCGCGGGGTGATGGCGACGGTCGACCCGATCTCGGGTCGGCTCGTCGTCTGGAGCAGCACCCAGTGGCCCCACACCGTCCGTCGGGCCTTGGCCGAGGCGCTTGGGATGCCGGAGCACCGCCTGCGGGTCGTCGCGCCCGACCTGGGCGGCGGTTTCGGCGTCAAGCAGGACGTCTACCCCGAGGAGGTCGTGATCCCGCTGCTCGCCCAGCGGCTCGACCGACCGGTCAAGTGGGTCGAGACCAGACGAGAGCATTTCACGGGGACGGCCCACTCGCGCGAGCAGGTCCACGACCTGGAGCTGGCGGTCACGTCCGACGGCGAGGTCACCGCCCTCCGCGCCGTGGTGACGGCCGACCTCGGCGCCTACACCCGCGGCCTGGGGCTGCTCTGTCCGTCGATCACGGCCGGCTCGCTGCTGGGACCGTACCGGATTCGGCACTACCAGGCCACGGTTCGTTGCGCCCTCACCAACAAGGCGCCGGCCGGGGCCTACCGCGGGGCCGGTGGGCCGGAGGCAGTCTTTGCGCTGGAGCGGGCGATGGACCGCGTGGCCCAAGAGCTTGGCCTCGATCCGGCCGACCTCCGCCGCCGCAACTTCATCCGCCCGGACGAATTTCCCTGGCACACCGGCCTCGGCACGGCCCAGTTGCCGGTCGTCTATGACAGCGGCGAGTACGCGGCCAACCTGGACCGCGCCCTCGAGCTGGCCGATCGGGACGGCTGGCGCCAACGGCAATCGGCCGCCCGCGCAGAGGGCCGCTACGTGGGGATCGGGCTCGCCTGCTACGTCCTGCTCGGCGGTCTGGGGCCATACGAGAGTGCCGAGGTCCGGCTCGACCCGAGCGGCGAGGTCGTCGTCCTGACCGGCGCCTCGCCCCACGGTCAGGGGACCGACACGGCCCTGGCC
>JACCZL010000187.1 GCA_013695975.1 Chloroflexota bacterium | reverse complement strand
AGCCAGGGCGACCGGCCGGTCGCCCCTACACGGCTGCCCATTCCTGGGACGCCAATGTGTGGGGACCACCCCGAGCGTGACATGTCTGGACATGGCCGTGAAGCGCGTGATTTACTGAGGACCACCGTCGCTGACTTCTGGAGTGGGAGGACAGCCATGTTCGAGCTGAAGACCCTATCGCGGGAGGGCATCCCCGGCGCGCTCGCCAGGGTCGAGCGCTACCGGCTGCTCAACCAGCCGCAGGAGGCCGAGAGCATCTGCCTCGACGTCCTCCAGATCGAGCCGGACCACCAGGAGGCGCTCGTTGGGCTGATCCTGTCGCTGACCGACCAGTTCGACCACGGAGTGCCCGGCATCGTTGGTCGGGCGCGAGAGGTCCTGCCTCGCCTCGGCGACGAGTACGAGCGCGCCTACTACGCCGGGATCATCTCCGAGCGATGCGCCAAAACCCAGCTCCGCCAGGCCAGGCCAGGCTCCGCCCGCGTGGCCTACGAGTCGTTCCTCGAGGCCAAGCGCTGGTACGAGCAGGCCGAGGCCATCCGCCCCGCGGGCAACGACGACGTCCTGCTCCGCTGGAACGCCTGCGCCCGCGCCATGCTGCGCCACCCCAACCTCGGCCCGACGCCCGAGGAGCGCTACGAGCCCTACGCGGACTCGTAGGGGCGCGATTCATTGCGTCCTCCCCCGCAAGGGCGCGATGAATCGCGCCCCTACCGACGAGCGAGCCGACGCATGATCGTCGCGAACTCCCTCGCTGCCCGCGAGAGGGAGCGGTCTCGCCGATGTGCCAGCGCCAACCTGCGGGTCAGCGCCGGCCGGTCCACCCGGATCCCGCGCACCCCGGCGCCCGGCTCGATCACCATACCGGGGACGATGGCCACGCCCAAGCCGGCCGCGACCAGGCGGAGGATGCTGTCCATCTCGCCGCCGTCAACGGCCACGCGCGGCTCGAAGCCGGCTCGCCGACATGCTGCCAGGGTCGTGACCCGTAGGTCGTAGCCCTCGCCGAACATCACGAATGGCGTCTCGCGGAGCTCGGCGATGTCGACGGAGTCGCGGTCAGCCAGGTGGTGGTCTGGCGGCACCGCCAGGACCAGCTCCTCGTCGAGCAACGGCGTCGTGTGCAGCGCCGGGTGGCGGGCCGGCATGATGACGACGGCCAGGTCGAGCTCGCCCTGTTCCAGGTAGCGGATCAGGTCGCCCGAGCCGGCCTCCCGCAGCGAGAGAGTGACGCCCGGGTACTCGGCGTGGAAGGCGGCCATCGCGCGCGGCAGCAGGGTGGTGCTCACGCTCGGCGGCGCGCCGACGGCCAGGCGGCCGCGCCTCAGGCCGGCCAGCTCCTGGACCTCGGCCCGCGCCTCCTCGATGTCGCTCAGGACCCGCCGCGCTCGGGGCAGCAGCGTCTCGCCGGCCGGTGTCAGGGCCACCCGCCGCTTCATGCGGTGGAACAACCGCACGCCGAGCTCGGTCTCGAGCTTCCGAATCTGCTGGCTCACCGAGGGCTGGGCGACGTGGAGCTCCTCGGCGGCGCGAGTGAAGTGGAGCTGGCGGGCAACGGCCACGAAATACTCGAGTTGATGGAGCTGCATAGTGATAGGTCAAGCCTATGCTAATGAGACCCATCATATCTTAGACGTCTTACTCCCATCGCGCTATGATGGAGGCACGCTGGCGGGGAGGATCGGGGCCCAGGAGCATGATCGGGACGCTCACGCTCTACCAGACCACGATCGGCAAGAAGGTGGTCATGGCCGTGACTGGCGTGATCCTCTTCGGCTACGTCTTCGTCCACATGCTCGGCAACCTCAAGATCTACCAGAGTGCCGACAAGATCAACGCCTACGGCGTCTTCCTGCGTGAGGTCGGGGCGCCGCTCTTGTACGAGCAGCAGTTGCTCTGGAGCGCGCGGGTGATCCTGCTCGCCGCGACGGTCTTGCACATCTGGGCCGCCTATCAGCTCACCCGACGCGATCTCGCCGCCCGGCCGGTCGGCTACGCCGTTCGCAAGAACATCGCCCAGGGCTACGCCGCTCGCACCATGCGCTGGGGCGGCGTGCTGATCGCCCTGTTCATCGTCTATCACGTCCTCCACCTCACCACCGGCACGGTCCACCCGGCCTTCGACAAGGAGAATATCTACGGGAACCTGGTCGGCGGATTTCGGGTCTGGCCCGTCTCGCTCTTTTACATCGTGGCGATGATCGCCCTTGGCCTGCACATCTATCATGGCGTCTGGAGCATGATGCAGACGCTCGGCGCCAAGAACCGCTCGAACGACCGGTTCTGGCGGGGGTTCGCCACCGTCTTCGCCCTCGCGATCACCCTGGGTAACATCTCGGTGCCGGTGTCGGTCTTGCTCGGCATCGTCCGTTAGCGTCAGGAGAGCACCGCCGTGACGAGCAACGCGATCTCCCCACCCGCGCCCGCGCCGACGGTCCCCTTCGATCTCCCGACCGGTCCCGCGCCGATGGAGCGCCTGCTCGACGGCCAGGTCCCGCCTGGCCCGATCGAGCAGAAGTGGGAGCGGCACAAGTTCGAGATGAAGCTGGTCAACCCGTCGAATCGGCGCCGCTTCAAGGTCGTCGTCGTCGGCTCAGGGCTGGCCGGGGCGTCGCTCTCGGCGACGCTCGGCGAGCTCGGCTACAACGTCGAGTGCTTCTGCTACCAGGACAGCGCCCGTCGCGCCCACAGCATCGCGGCCCAGGGTGGGATCAACGCCGCCAAGAACTACCGCAACGACGGCGACAGCGTCTTTCGCCTCTTCTACGACACGATCAAGGGGGGCGACTTTCGAGCCCGTGAGGCCAACGTCCACCGCCTGGCCGAACTGAGCGTCAACATCATCGACCAATGCGTCGCCCAGGGCGTGCCCTTCGCGCGGGAGTACGGCGGCCTGCTCGACAATCGCTCGTTCGGCGGGGCCCAGGTCTCGCGGACGTTCTACGCCCGCGGCCAGACCGGCCAGCAGCTTCTGATCGGGGCCTACTCGGCGCTGTCGCGGCAGATCGCCGACGGGCAGGTGGCGATGTACCCGAGCACCGAGATGCTCGACCTGGTGGTGATCGACGGCCGGGCCCGCGGGATCATCATCCGCGACCTCTCGACCGGCGAGATCAGTGCCCGGGTCGGCGACGCGGTGGTCCTGGCGACGGGTGGTTACAGCAACGTTTTCTACCTGTCGACGAACGCCAAGGGCTGCAACGTGATGGCGATCTGGCGCGCCTATCGCCGCGGCGCGGCCTTCGCCAACCCCTGCTTCACCCAGATCCACCCGACTTGCATCCCCGTCTCCGGCGACTACCAGTCGAAGCTGACGTTGATGAGCGAGTCGCTCCGCAACGACGGGCGCATCTGGGTGCCGAAGACCCCAGGCGATGGGCGCAACCCGGCCGACATCCCCGAGCCGGAGCGCGACTACTACCTCGAGCGGCTGTACCCGAGCTACGGCAACTTGGCCCCACGCGACATCGCGTCGCGGGCGGCCAAGCGGGTCTGCGACGAGGGTCGCGGGGTCGGGCCGGGCGGGCTCGGCGTCTACCTCGACTTCGGCAACGCGATCGAGCGGCTCGGCGTCCAGGTGATTCGCGAGCGCTACGGCAACCTCTTCGAGATGTACGACCGGATCACCGGCGAGGACCCCTACACCCAGCCGATGCGGATCTACCCCGCCGTCCACTACACGATGGGCGGCCTCTGGGTTGACTACAACCTGATGAGCACGATCCCTGGCCTGTTCGTGCTGGGCGAGGCCAACTTCTCCGACCACGGCGCCAACCGCCTGGGGGCGAGCGCCCTGATGCAAGGGCTAGCCGACGGCTATTTCGTCGCCCCGCCGACGGTCGGCGACTACCTGGCCTCGAACAAGCTCGACCAGGTGGACGCCGATCACCCGGCCTTCCGGGAGGTTGAGCAGGAGGCCCGCGCGCGGATCGACAGGCTCCTTTCGATCAAGGGCAAGCGGACCGTCGACTCGTTCCACCGCGAGCTGGGTCAACTGATGTGGGACGACTGTGGGATGGCCCGCAACGACACCGGCCTGCGTCACGCGCTGAGCAAGATTCCGGAGATCAGGGCCGAATTCTGGGAGAACGTCGACGTCCCCGGCGAGAGCGGTGACCTGAACCAATCGCTCGAGCGGGCCGGCCGGGTTGCCGACTTCCTCGAGTTCGCCGAGCTGCTCTGCATCGACGCCCTCCACCGCACCGAATCCTGCGGCGGCCACTTCCGCGAGGAGAGCCAGACCGGGGAGGGCGAGGCGCTGCGCGACGACGAGCAGTTCGCCTACGTGGCGGCCTGGCAGATGAATGGCAGCCTGGGCTCGCCGACGCTGCTCAAGGAGCCACTCGAGTTCGAGAACATCCACCTGGCGCAGCGGAGCTACAAGTGAGAGTGGGCAGACGGAGTTCTCCATGCGCCTGACCCTCAAGGTGTGGCGCCAGAAGGATCCGAGCGACAAGGGCCGCTTCGTGACCTATGAGCACCACAACGTCAGCGAGCACATGTCCTTCCTCGAGATGCTCGACGTCCTCAACGAGGAGCTGACGCTCCGGGGCGAGGAGCCGATCGCCTTCGGGCACGATTGCCGCGAGGGCATCTGCGGCTCCTGCGGGATGGTGATCGACGGCGTCGCCCATGGTCCTGATCGCGGCACGGCCGTCTGCCAGCTCCACATGCGGCGCTTCAAGGACGGCGACACTCTGACGATCGAGCCCTGGCGAGCGGCGGCGATGCCGGTCCGCAAGGACCTGATCGTCGATCGGAGCGCCCTCGACCGGATCAATCAGGCCGGTGGTTACATCTCGGTCGGTACCGGCAGCGCGCCCGAGGCGAACGCCGCGCCGGTCCCGAAGGACGATGTCGATCTGGCGATGGATGCCGCGCAGTGCATCCAGTGCGGGGCCTGCGTGGCAGCCTGCCCGAACGCCTCGGCGATGCTGTTCCTGGCGGCCAAGGTCTCACACCTGGGGCTCCTGCCCCAGGGCCAGCCCGAGCGCCACGATCGGGTGCTGAAGATGGTCGAGGCCCACGACCAGGAAGGCTTCGGCGGCTGCACCAACGTCGGCGCCTGCACCGAAGTCTGCCCGAAGGAGATCAGCCAGGACTTCATCTCGCGCCTGAACCGCGACCTGGTGCGGGCCAAGCTCAAGGCGCGCACGGCCTAGCGGCGACGAGCCGGTCGCCCTCAGCCACTCGCATTCGAGGGAGAAGCAGATGCTGGATACAGAGCTCATCGAGATCCTGGCCTGCCCGGAGACGAAGCAGCCGGTCCATTTGGCTGAGCCTGACGTCGTCCAACGGGTCAACAGGGCCATCGCGGCCGGGAAACTCAAGAACCGCGAGGGCGGCGACGTGCGCGAGCCGATCGACGCCGGCCTGGTCCGTGAGGACGGGCAGTACCTCTATGCCGTCCGCGACGACATCCCGATCATGCTCGTCGGCGAAGGCATCCAGCTCGATCGAGTCTGAAGCTTGGCCGCCATGAGGGCTCGCGAGGCACCGAGCATGGCAATGGTGTGTCTCGTGATCGCGGCGGTCGCCTGCACGCCGCCCGCCGCGAGCCCGACCGCGGCTCCCAAGGCGACGGAGGCCCCCAAGCCGGCCGCTTCGGCGAGCCCGGCGGCCATCGCGACCACCGGCTGCGCCGGCGGGCCCTATGCCGAGGCGCTAATTCAGGGGGCGCCGAGGGTCGCGCTGGAGATTGCCCAGACCGACGCCGATCGGCAGCGCGGGCTGATGGGTCGCCCGTCGATGCCGACCGACCAGGGCATGCTGTTCGTCTTTCCACAAGCCACCCGCGGCGGCTTCTGGATGCGGGACACGCTCATCCCGCTCAGCATCGCCTTCATCCAGGATGATGGGACGATCGTCGACATCCAGAACATGCAGCCACTCGACGAGACACCGCACGTCCCGCCCCGGCCCTACCGCTTCGCGCTCGAAGTCAACCAGGGCTGGTTCGCGGCCAACGGCGTCAAGCCCGGGGACCAGTTCCGCCTCTGCCTGCGCTCGTAGAGGCGCGATTTATCGCGCCCTGATTCATCGCGCCCTGACTACCCCTCCAACCGAACGGCCGATCTGCCCCCCGAGGGCGCGATGCATCGCGCCCCTACGAGCGGGCCGAGGCAGCCATCCGGCGGGCGTGGGCCATGCTGGCCTGGACCACGTCGTCGTCAATTCGGTAGCGGAGGGGGCGCTCGCGGTAGTCGAGGTGGTAGCTGAGGCAGTCGGCGCGCACCTGGCACTCGCGGCCGAGGGCCGGGAACAGCTCGGAAAGAAACGCCTTTTCCCAGAGCCGCTCGCCCGAGCCGCGCGCGTCCAGGACGTCTGACGTGGTCGAGTAGTATTCCTGGAGGAGTCGACGGACGGTCTCGTCCTGGTAGATCAGCCCGCCCGGCGAGTAGTGTGGCCGGCCAGGGAGAAGGCTGTCGGCGTTGCCCCAATTCTTGGTCACCGGGCTGACGAAGCCGAACGTGCCGGCCTGGCGGGCCCAGCCGTAGAGCTTGCGGACGGCGGCGGGATCGAGGACGATGTCGTCGTCCATGAAGCAGATCAGCGTCCCGCGCAGCTCGTCGAGTAGGCGGAGTCGACCGACGCTGAAGGCGCGGTTACGCTCTTTGATGGGCTCGTAGCCGCAGTGGACCCCGCGGTCGAACGCCAGCCGCATCGCGAACACCACGTCGTCGCGCTTGATGACGGCGCTCTCGGCGGTGTCGACGATGTAGATGTCGAGTGGCTGGCTCTCCTGGAGGACCAGGCCGACCAGCACCATCGCCAGGGTCGGCTTGCCCTCGGTGAGGATGCCCACCTGGACGGGCTGGTCAAGATCGATCGCATCCGACGTGGGGGAATCCATACGCCTGGTCCTTACTCCGCTCCGCGCCGCGGAGGGACTCCAATCATACCCGAGGCTTCGGTCGGTGACGGCGGTGCGGTACGGTTAGTGCGGAGGTCGGGCAGGCACGGAGATCGTCGCGATGAAGCATGGGAGTGGACTGCCAGCCGCGGCCGCCACCGCTGTCGCGTTGGGGGCCAGCTACGGGCTGGCGCGCTGGTTCCGCCGGCGTCCGGAGGCGCATGGGCGATACCGGCCGCGCCCCGAGCGGAGCGGCAAGCGTGTGCTCATCCTCGGCGCAGGGTTCGGCGGGCTCACGACCGCGATGGAGCTCGCCAAGCTCGACAGCGGGGCCG
>JACCZL010000168.1 GCA_013695975.1 Chloroflexota bacterium | reverse complement strand
GACGTGCTCGAGGAGACAACGCGTCTCGGCAGTCAGGGCGCGGGTCGGGCTGTGCTCCGTCCAGGCGGGGCCGCCCTGGCAGCGCTGTCGCTCGAGCGTGGTGAAGGCATGGGGCGTGCGCTCGCCGGTGTCGGGCGGGAGGAGCTCGACCGCGTAGGCTGCTGCCGCCGTGACGCCGCGCCAATGGAGCTCGAAGAAGTGACCCGAGCGCGGTCCCAGGGCAGACAGATCTTCTGGCCCGAGCAGGATCGGGCGGTCGCTCGGCGCGACGCTCACGACGACTCGCCCAAAGATGTGGGGGGGCTCGCCCTCGGTCGGCAGATCCTGGATCCGGAAGTCGCCGTAGCCCCCGTACTGGCGGCGCCGAAGCCCAGCCGACGGCAGGATGAACTCGTGGGTGCGCCAGCTGGCGGTGCCCTCGAGCGTCACGGCGGCGGTTGGCGTGAAGGCGCCCTTGCCGGGCGCGTCCTCGTCCTCGCCGTCGTACTCGAGCAGGAAGCTGCCGTCGCCGTCGTCGAAGTACTCCACCCGCACCGCGATCGAGACGGAGCCGTCCGGACGCAGCCGCGGCGGCAGGGCGAACTGGAAGTAGCCGGCCCCATCCTCGGGCTCGACGTGGGGGCGGGCGCCGATGCGGCCACCCACGAAGACCGGAGTGCCCCGCTCCTCCGGCGCCTCGGTCAGCCAGGCGAGATAGTTGACCCGGGCATGGCCCAGGTCGACCCAGCCATCGCGGACACGATGCTGGCCGAGCCGCCGAAAAACCTCCAGGTACTCTCTAGTGAGGCTGAGGTAGGCGCGACCGTACTGGGCCGTTTCGCCGATCGCGGTCGCTTCCCACAGCTCGTTCCAGGTCTCGAGGAGCAGCCACGGTACGCCGCTCAAGACCACCTCGCGGAGATCGCGCGCGTAGCCCTGGCCCCCATCACGGTCGCGGACGTAGCCGGGCCGGTCGACGAGGAGCCGATCGTCGTAGCCGGGGCCGACCGCCGCGGTGCGGCCCGCGAACAGCGGTCCCTGCAACGCGGCCCCCCAGGCGAACATGTCCTCGGTCTCGAGCACGAGGTTCTCGGCTCGCGCATAGCTGTCCCAGGTTCGCTCGCGAACGATGTACGGTCGCATCCCGAGCCGCCGCTCGAGCCGCGCATACAGGGCCTCGAGGGTGCTTGGCTCGAAGCGTAGGACGCCACCATCCTCGGTGTCCGGGCGCCACAGAAAGATCAGCGGTCGCCCGTCGATCCGGGCCCAGTGGCAGGGAGGGACGCGCTCGAAGAAGCTGGCGATCTGGCCGGCGAAGATGTCGAGCCCCGCGTCACTGGTCAGGTCTCCAAGGGCCGGGAAGTCGGCCAGCAGGTTGGCATACAGGTTCGAATCGAAGAACAGGCCCAGGGTGGGTGGGCGCTGACCGCTGATGAGCAGCGATTCGCGCGCGGCCACGAGGGCGTCGAGGCCGTGGATGGACCAGGTAGGCCCGTCACCCCAGTACACCGCCAGCGCGACGTCGACGCCGGCCTCGGTCATGTCGGCGAGCTGTTGACGGTGCCAGTTCGGGTCGGCCCAGTCGAACGGCGTTCCGCTCGGCGGGTGGAGCGTCAGGCCAGGGTCGTCGAGGCTCAGCGCGTCGTACCAGTAATACAGATAGGTCAGCACGAGCTGGTCTTCGGCGCGGGGGCCGGCCGGCTGTTGACCGGATCGGCAGGCGAGGCTCGGCGCGGCCACGCTGCTTGCCGCCGCTCGATCGACCGATGGGAAGACCGCTCCGCTCGCGACGAAGGCGAGAAGCAGCAGGCAAAGACCCCGTGCCGGCGCGACGATCCTGGACAGCCGCACCATCTCGCCTCACTCCCGCTTGGTCGGGACACTCGAGGAACCAGCGATCCTCACTCGCACCGTCCGACCTTAAGGGACTCGGACCCCCTCGCGGGGGTCCGACAGCGGCGGAGGAGGCGAGATTCGAACTCGCGGCCCAGGTTTAAGGCCCGGGCAACCGCTTAGCAGGCGGCCGCACTAGACCAGACTATGCGACTCCTCCATCGAACGGGCGGCCCGTCGCCGACCACCTCCTATGATACGAATTTGCTCACAGACGAGCAAGCGCCGTTTGGCAGGCTGGCAGGACCCATGCTAGACCATGCGGTGCTGTTGGCCGCATCGCTCCGGTTCTCGACACAGGCTGGCTTCCCTGGGGCTCCAGACCTGCGTGCGATACACTTTCCGTTGGCGGGAGGGTTCGAGCCATGCGGTTTAGTGAAGGCGATCTGGTCCGCGTGATCGAACGCAGCCGCTCAGGCCACGTGCGGACCCCCAGCTACATCTTCGGCAAGACCGGCGTCATCAGCCGGATCCACGGCAGCTTCCGCAATCCAGAGCAGCTCGCCTACGGCGAGGATGGCCTGCCGAAGGCGCCGCTCTACTATGTGGCGTTCGACGCGGCGCAGGTCTGGGGTGGGTCGCCACGGCCGGACAAGGTGATCGTCGACATCTACGAGCACTGGCTCGAGCCGGCTTGACAGCCGGCCGGGTTTGTTGCGAGCAGCGGCGCCAGGGGATTCCATAGGGGCGGGGCTTGTCCCCGCACCTACGACCACCCATCCGGCAAACCAGCCTCAATGGAGCACGAGCAAGGCTTCCATCGGAGCGCAAGCAGGAGGAACGCATGAGTGACGGTCACCACGATGATGGCCACGGGCATGGGCCAAACGACCACCAGCCGATCGGCCACCATGACGAGGACACGGCGGCCTGGGAGCGGCGCTCGGCGGCCGTGCAGACGCTACTGGTCGAGCAGGGTCTCTTTACGGCCGACGACGTTCGGGCCCAGATCGAGGATTGGGAGTCGCGGACCCCGGCCCTCGGGGCGCGGCTCGTCGCCCGCGCCTGGGTGGACCCGGGGTTCATGGAGCGCCTGCTCGCCGATGCCAGGGGCGCGGTGCGCGAGCTGCTCGAGATCGATGCGGGTGTACCCGAGCTGGTCGTGCTCGAGAACACGCCCGCCGTGCATCATGTCGTCGTCTGCACCCTCTGCTCGTGCTACCCGCGGGCGATCCTCGGTGCGCCA
The DNA here is from genome assembly GCA_013695975.1 of Chloroflexota bacterium. GTDB lineage: Bacteria > Chloroflexota > UBA6077 > UBA6077 > JACCZL01 > JACCZL01. The sequence goes on along the minus strand of JACCZL010000168.1, from coordinate 4,181 downwards.
CCGGCCTGGTACAAGGGTCTGACCTACCGCGCCCGAGCGATCGCCGATCCGCGCGGTGTCCTCGGCGAGTTCGGCCTCGAGCTGCCTCCGGACGTCGAGGTCCGCGTCGTCGACAGCACAGCCGACATGCGCTACCTGGTCCTGCCGGAGCGTCCGGCTGGAACCGACAGCCTGCGCGAAGACGAGCTCGCCGAGCTGGTGACCCGCGATAGCATGATCGGCGTCGCCAGAGCCCGTCAACCGTCGCTCGCCTAGGCGGACCGCGGCGCCCACTCGGCCCTCTTGACACGGGACGAAACGCGGCGCATAGTAGCGGCGGGCCAGCGGCACGAGCCGCCGAGCCGAGCTGGTCGAGAGTCTCGAGGAGGCGTGGGATGCGCGTCCGATTCTGGGGCACGCGAGGGTCGATCGCCGCGCCGGGGCCCGAGACGCTCCGTTACGGGGGTAACACACCCTGCGTGGAGGTCCGGACCGACGACGGCACCCTCCTGATCTTCGACTGCGGCACGGGCGCCCGCGAGCTCGGGCTGGCGCTGGCAAAGTCTGGACCGGTGCGAGCGCATCTCTTCATCGGCCACACCCATAGCGATCATATCCAGGGTCTGCCGTTCTTCGTTCCGGCGTTCCTGCCAGGCAGCCACCTGACGATCTACGGCCCAGCCGGGATTGACCGCTCCTTTCCGAGCGCCGTCGGCGGCCAGATGGACTACGCCTATTTCCCGTTGCCGATCAAGGAGCTGCCCTCGCAGGTCGACTTCGAGGAACTGGGCGAGGGGAACTTCTCGGTCGACGCGGTTCGAGTGCGGACGCAGTACCTCAACCATACCGCGCCCTGCCTTGGCTATCGGATCGAGGTCGGCGGCGTCGCGCTCGTGTATGCCACCGACCATGAGCCACAGTCCCATCCCGCCTGGCGTCCAGACCGCGCGCCAGGCTCCCATGACCCCAACGACCTGCTCCACCCCGGTGATGCTCGGCACGCCGAGTTCCTGCGGGACGCCGATCTGGTCATCCATGACTCGCAGTACACGGCCGCGGAGTTTCCCGCCAAGCTCGGCTGGGGCCACAGCCCCGTCGAGTACGTCGTCGACATGGCCCTGGTCGGCGGCGTCAAGCGGCTCGCTCTGTTCCACCACGATCCGACGCGCGGGGATGACGCGGTCGACGCCCTACTCGAGGCCTGCCGCGAGCACGCCTCGAAGGCCGGCGGGCATCTGGAGGTCATCGCCGCCGCCGAGGGGGGCGAGGTGACCCTGCCGGAGCGTTCCGAAGCGGCGCCGGTCGAGCCAGGTCCCCGTGCCCCGCGAGTGCCGACCCGCGCTCGCATCCTGGTGGCCGAGGACGACGACAGTCTTGGCGACATGATCAAGGAGGCGCTCGAGGAAGACGGGTACGAGGTGCAGCGGGCTGGAGATGGGCGCGAGGCCGTGCGACTTGCCGAGCAGCAGCAGTTCAACTTGATCCTGCTCGACGTCACGATGCCGCACATGGACGGCTTTGCCGCCTGTCGGGCGCTGCGGGCCGATCCGCGGCTCGAAGGCGTCCCGATCATCATGCTCACCGCTCGCAGCGGTGACGAGGACGTCCTGGCCGGCTTCGCCGAGGGCGCGACTGACTACCTGAGCAAGCCGTTTGCCCTGGCCCAGTTCCGCGCCCGGATTCGTTCCTGGCTGACCCGGGCCGCCGAAGCCGGCGCCTGACTCCGCATCGACCTGGCAGGTCTCGCCGCGCTCTATTTCGGCGACATGCCTTCGACGAAGAAGTCGTACTTCGGAAACACTTTGATCCCGCGGCCGCTCAGCTCGAGGTCGAACGCGGCGCTTCGAGCGGGCATGATCTCAGCAACCTTGACCGCGGTCTCACCGATCTCGAGGAGCGTGCCATCCGGTTCGAAGATCGCCGTGACGACGCGGACGCCTCGGGCAGCGGTCTGGCCGGTGTTGAGGATCTGTCCATCGATCCTGGCGGAGCTGCTGGCCGACACGGCCGGCCGCACGGTGATCTGCTCCGGCTTCAGCTCATGGGTGTAGAGCTCCTTCGCGCCGGGAGGTCGGGCCTGGACCTGCACGCGCACCTCTTTGAAGGGCGGTGCGTCGTTGACGTACACCGGCCAGGGAGACCGAGCCTTGGGCGAGAGGATGCGGAGGGCGCTCGAGGCCTGGGCGCCTTTGACCACGGCGCCGTTATCTCCGATCAACGAGACGGTGATGACGATCCCCGCCGCTGGGGCCGGACCCGTGTTCGTGACTATCCCCTGAACCACCGTCGGACCAAGCCTGTGCCGATAATGGTTGAACTGGGGAATCTCTACCTGGACCCCCGATCCGACCTGGGACGCAGCGGCCGGTCGTGGCGCCCCGGCGCCGGATGTTGCTGGACCAGCCGCCGGGGTAGGCGGAATACCGACATCGACCGAGACGATCGGCCTGGCTGACACGGCGATGGGCGTCGACGAGGTTGGCTTGTTCAGCACCCAGGGCAGAGGGGTCGGCGTCGGAAGTGTCAGCGGTGTTGGCGCCCCGGCGGCGTCGGTCGCAACCGCTCGGACAGGGGTTGGGACGGTTGGGGTGGCCGCTGGCGGGGTCGCCATCATGGGGGTCGCGACGGCAAGGTTCGACGGCGCGTTCGGCGGGCGCCCCGAGCTGCCACAGGCGCACAGGAGGAGCGCGACGCCGATGATGAATCCTGCCCTGCGCACTGCTCGCACCCCGACATACTCCTCGCTGCCCCCGGTCAGGCACAACGACATAGCCCTCTGGCAGGGGACGCCCGCGCCATCCACGGGGTCGACGCGGTATGCTTAGCCGTGGGAGGAGCCCGTGGCCTTCAGCGTCCAGGACTTTCAGGATCTCGTCCGTCTGCTCGAGGAGCGCCCGGACTGGCGGGCCGAGCTGCGACGGCTCGTCCTCACGGAGGAGCTGCTCGGCCTGCCGGACCTCGTGCGGGAACTGGCCGAAGCTCAGCGCCGAACCGAGGGCGAGCTTGGTGAGCTGCGCGCGACCGTCGGCGAGCTGGCGGCAGCCCAGCGACGGACCGAGGGTGCGCTCGGCGAGCTGGCGGCAGCCCAGCGGGAGATAGCGGGCCACGTCGGCGAGATGCGCGGCGATTTCCTCGAGCGGCGCTATCGCGACCGCGCCGGCGCCTATTTCGGCCGCCTGCTGCGCCGCGCCCGCCTGGTCAGCGCGGACGAGCTGGATGCCCTGCTCGATGAGGGCCTGGCGGCCGCGACCCTCGACGACGACGCTGCCCATGACGTGCGCCTGGCCGACCTGATCGTGCGCGGGCGTCGCCCAGACGAGGATCGTGACACCTATCTGGTCGTCGAAGTCTCGGCAGGCGTCGGGCTGAGCGACGTGGAGCGGGCCGTTCGGCGGGCGGGGCTGCTGGGACGCGTGCGACCTGCCCTCCCGACCGTGGCTGGCGACTGGGTGACACCCGAAGCCGAGGCGATGGCGAAGTCCTACGGCGTCTGGCGGGTGCTCGACGGTCGAGCAGTGGCGCCCAGCGCGCGGGGCTGATCCAATCAGCATCCGGACGCGGTTTACCCGTGGGCCGCTACCACTCTTGTTGGCTCAGCCTGGTATGACGGTCCCGCGAGTGACTTTCGTCGATGGGCGGAGGGGGAGGGATTCGAACCCCCGGGGCTTGCGCCCAGCGGTTTTCAAGTTCGGTTCTGACCGTCCCGCCCTGTTGCGCAGCGTCCCGTCCCTATCTGGTCAGGCGAGTCTCTGTCCTGCCGCGTGCGCCGCGAAGCGGCTGCGTGCAGGCGCCATTCCAGTACTGATTCCAGTACTCCGGCCGGGGAACACAGGCTTGCTGCTGCAGGGTGGACGCTGCACAATCGAAAGAACGGGCCGAAGGGACGCGCGACACAACCGTGAGCTAGTCGGTTCGGTTGATAGTGACGCGGACGGCAAAAATGACGAGAGCGAATGGTGGGTTCGTCCGAATCGAACAATCCGACAATCTCGTCAATTGACCCGCCGTGATCCGCAATGCCGGCGGCGACAGCGTGGTGGATGTTGACGATCTCGCCCCGATCGTCTACCGATAGTTGCCGCGCCCCGGAGAGAATTTCGGATCTTCCCTTGCTGCCTGAGGCACGCTATAATGAACGCAGGCAGCTATCCGCGAGCGGCGGGACCGACTCAGCGGAATCGGCTAGCCTGAAGGGACACGAT
>JACCZL010000765.1 GCA_013695975.1 Chloroflexota bacterium | reverse complement strand
CGGTAGGGGCGGGGCTTGCCCTGCCTCGCAGTGAGGGTAGGGCATGCCCCGCCTTTACGGGTTTATCGACATCGACCGGTGTTCGCGGCGCCACAGCGCGCCGGTCGGACGATCCTCCACCACGATGCCCAGCTCGTGGAGGCCGTTTCGGATCTCGTCGGCCAGGGCCCACTGCTTTGCCTCCCTGAGCCGCTGGCGGGTCGCCAGCAAGAGCTCGATGAATGGCGCGGCGTCACCGCCGGCCCGCTCGAATGCGCCGGCCTCGAGCGTCAGCCCGAGCACCGCGGCCAGCTCGACCAGGGTGGCCTGGCCGGCGGCGAGCTCCTGGAGCTCCGCACCGGCATCGCGCCGCCGATTGATCTCGGGGACCAGGTCGAACAGCGCCCCGAGCGCCGCCGGCGTGTTGAAGTCGTCGTTCATGGCGAGCTCGAACGCGGCGCGGGCCTGGCGGGCATAGTCGGGAATCTCGTCGAGGGCGATCTGGGGGCTGTAGCCGTCGAGTGCGCCGCGAAGGCGGCTCAGCCCCTTCTCAGCGTCCTCGAGACCCTTGCGGGCGAACAGGATCGACGATCGGTAGTGCGTCCCGAGCAGGAAGAGCCGAAGCGCAGTCGGCTCGAACTGGTCCAGGATATCCTGGACCGTCGTGAAGTTCTCGAGCGAGTGGGCCATCTTCTCGCTACCGGTCGTCACCAGACCGGCGTGGGCCCAGTAGCGGACGAACGGACGGACCTCGGTGTAGGCCTCGCTCTGAGCCAGCTCATTCTCGTGGTGTGGGAAGATCAGGTCTCGCCCGCCACCATGGATGTCGATCTGGTCGCCGAGGGTCTCGTGGGCCATCGCCGAGCACTCGATGTGCCAGCCTGGTCGCCCCTCGCCCCAGGGGCTCGGCCAGGCCGGCTCGCCCGGCTTGGCGCGCTTCCAGAGGGCGAAGTCGCGCGGGTCGCGCTTGCCAGGCTCGAGCTCCTTGCGGACGCCGACCATCGCGCCCTCCTCAGTCCGTCCGGAAAGCTGGCCGTAGGGCTCGAACCTCGCGACCTCGAAGTAGACGTCGCCGTCGACCACGTAGCCGTAGCCACGCTCGATCAGCGCCTGGACATAGTCGAGAATGGCGGGCATCGACGCGGTGACGGTCGGGTAGGCGTGGGCGCGCGCGACGTTGAGACGATCCATCACCTCGAAGTAGGAGCGGCTATAGCGCTCGGCGACCTCCGCGGCGCTGACGCCCTCTCGGGTGGCGCGGTCGATGATCTTGTCGTCGACATCGGTGAAGTTCTGGACGTGGCGAACGGCGAACCCGCGGTACTCGAGATAGCGGCGGAGCACGTCCGCGGCAACAAAGACCCGCGCATGCCCAACGTGCGGATGGAACTTCGGGGTCATCCCGCACACGTAGATCCGGACCTCGCCGTGTGGGGCGACGAAGTCCTCTTTCTCTCCGCTCAACGTCGAGGTGATCCGCAGTGGCACGCCCAGGCTCCTATCCTCAGCCTGTCATCCCGGGCGTAGGGGCAGTTCCCGAACCGCCCCTACAGGGGGTCACGATCCTTCGCGCCTCTCGGGATGACCAGGGGACATCGGTATTGTACTCAGTGCCCGGTCCGCATCAGCAGCGCCACGGCCTGCGCGGCGATCCCGCGCCCCTCGCCGATCGCGCCGAGCCGGTCGCTGGTCGTCGCTTTGACACTCACGTCGGCGAGCGCCACGCCCAAAGCGCCTGCCAGGTTCGCACGCATGCTTGGGACGTGCTCGGCGAGGCGGGGTCGCTCGGCGATGACTGTCACGTCGACGTTGCCGATCTCCCAGTTCTCCGCGACCAGCGCCGCGACGACGGTCCGCAGCAGGTGCAGGCTGTCGGCGTCTCGATGCGCGGGGTCGTTGGAAGGAAACCACTGTCCGACGTCGCCGCGCGCCGCCGCGCCGAGCAAGGCGTCGATCACCGCGTGGACGAGGGCATCGCCGTCGGAGTGGCCGGCCAGACCGCGCTTGTGGGGGATTTCTACCCCGCCGAGGATCAGCCGGCGACGCTCGGCGAATGCGTGAACGTCGAAGCCGGTACCGACCCTCGGGCTCGAGGTCCGGACGGGGCCCACAGCGTGCCGGAAGCCCTCTTCGAGCGCGGTGAGCGTGCCGGTTGCGGCTGTGAGGTCGTCTGGGGTGGTGATCTTGCGGTTTGTGATATCGCCGTCGTAGACGCGGACCGTTGTCCCCCGCCGCTCGAGCAGGGTCGCCTCGTCGGTCACATCCTCGGTTGTGGCGGCCAGCGCCGCGCGCAGCATCTCACGGCGAAACACCTGGGGAGTCTGGACCGCCCGCAGCTCGCCCCGCACCAGCGTTTCGACCACATCACCCCCCAGGACGCGCTTGATCGTGTCGGTAACCGGCAGACCGGCGACGGCCGCCCCCGTGGCGCGGGCGGCATCCAGCCCTCGGCGCACCAGGTCCGGCGTCACGAACGGCCGCGCCCCATCGTGGACGATGACCCACTCGCAGTCGCCGAGAGCATCGAGGCCAGCGGCGACAGAGTCGCGCCGTCGCTCCCCACCTTCTACCACCGTCCAGGCGATCTCATAGCGACGGATGTGGCGGCGCGCTTCACGCAGGCGATCGCTCGCGACCACCAGGGCGAGACGATCGACGACGCCCGAATCGGCCAGAGCCGCGAGGCTCCAGGCCACGACGGGCCTGCCATGGAGATCGACCCACAGCTTGTCGACCCCGCCCATCCGCGTCGAGCGGCCCGCTGCGACCAGGACGGCGCCCACGCGCTCCGCCATCGTGGAATCTCAGCCCTGGCCATTCCCGCCCTTGGGCTGGGCAAACACCATTCGGCCGGCGGCCGTCTGGAGGACTCGCGAGACGGTGACCATGACGCTCGACCCGATCGCGCGGCGACCGTTCTCGACCACGACCATCGTCCCGTCGTCGAGGTAGCCGACTCCCTGACCAAGCTCTCGCCCCTCCTGGATGATCTGCAGACTCAGGTCCTGGCCGGGCAGGACGGCCGACTTGACGGCGTTGGCCAGCTCGTTGACGTTCAGCACCTTGACGCCCTGCAGACCGGCGACGCGATTGAGGTTGTAATCATTCGTGACGATCGGACAGGCCAGGCGTCGTGCGAGGCTCACGAGCATGGCATCAACCTCGCCACGCGCCTCCCCATCCGACTCGTAGATCTCCAGCGGCGCGGTTCCGTCTTTCTGGAGTCGCTCGAGAATATCCAGGCCGCGCCGCCCGCGACCGCGCCGCAGCGGATCGGACGAGTCGGCGATGTGCTGGAGCTCGTGGAGGACGAAGCGAGGCACCACCAGCGGCCCGGCCAAAAAGCCGGTCTCGGCGATATCCGCGATCCGCCCGTCGATGATGCTACTGGTGTCCACCAGCACCCTCTGGCCGCCACCCGGCGCCGGCGCCGGGCGCGACTCGCGCGGCCAACGAAAGAGCTGGAAGAGGTCGCGCTTGTGGGAGACCAGGGCGGTCATCCCGAGATAGGCGAAGACGACGCTGGCCAGGATTGGGAGGAAGTTCCCGAGGTACCAGGGCAGAAAGGACAGCGGGTAAGCCAGGAGTACCCCGATCAAGAGTCCGGCGATCATGCCAACCGCTGCCAGCAGCACGTCGCCGGCCGGCATCTCGGTGGCTCGGCGGAGGAGCCAGAAGAAAGGCCTCGTCGTGAGCGTCGGGGTGAGCCCGAAGGCGATGACGTACGCGAAAGCGGCGCCGGTCCCGAGGATGATGTAGGTGAGATAAGTCCAGGATGCGAGGAACGGGAACGACGGGAGGACCAGGTTGCGTCCGCCCTCCCAGGCGCCGAGAGCCGCGACCACACCGCCCACGAAGCGCACCACCAGCTCGATGCGCGCGACATTCATGGGACGATCCTTTTCAGACTATTCAGTTGGCGCTCGGTCACTACCCCCCGAGCGGGAGCAAGGGCCTCCTCTCGACCAAACTCTAGCGCCGTCCGCCACGGGTGTCAAAGAGAAGTGGACAGCCAGTCCTGGTCGTCGGCGACACCTTTCGTCGCCGACGATCGCCCCGCGCTCGATGACCACCATGCGCCAGATTCTCAGCCGAGCAGCTCTGCCCCATCCAGTTCCCGCTCGGGGAAGGCGAGCGGGGCGATTCGGTCGCCGCGCCCCACCGTCCACGCGGTGCGGTAGC
>JACCZL010000147.1 GCA_013695975.1 Chloroflexota bacterium | reverse complement strand
CGACCCACATCTGCCCGAACGCCCCGACCCAGCCACACGACCCGGTCCCCTTCATGGGCTCGCCGGTCGACATGGCCGAGATGAATCGGCACGAAGTCGACGAGGGGATGGACGCGATCCTCTCGATTGACGCGACCAAGGGCAATCGGATCATCAATCTGCGCGGGTTCGCCATCTCGCCGACGGTCAAAGAAGGCTACATCCTGCGAGTGAGCGAAGACCTGCTCGACCTGATGCAGACCACCAGTGGTCGCCTGCCAGCCGTCTTCGCGATCACCACCCAGGACATCACGCCCTATGGCAACGGCCTGTTTCACGTCAACAGCATCCTCCAGCCCACCACGGCCACGGCGGCCCCGGTCGTCGGCGTGGCGATCACGGCCGAGGTCGCGGTGCCGGGCTCGGCGACCGGCGCAACCCACCTCGGCGACGTCGAGGTCGCGGTGCGGTTTTGCCTGGAGGTCGCCAAGGCGTTCGGGGACGGCGCCTGCCGCTTCTACGACGAGGCGGAGTTTGCCCGGCTGCAGCAGCTCTACGGGGACCTGAGTCGGCTGCAGACCCTGGGCGGCGCCTAGCAATGAGCAGGGACATGGGCTCGAAGCGGAAAATTGGCGCCATCACGATCGGGCAGTCCCCACGGGAGGACGTCGTTCCGGAGATGCGCGAGATCCTGGGGTCGGACGTCGAGGTCGTCGAGGGTGGGGCGCTGGACGAGCTGTCGCGCGACGAGGTAGCCCGACTGGCGCCGCGCGACGGCGACTACGTGCTCGTCACCCGGCTGCGGGATGGGACGTCGGTCCAGGTGGACGAACAGCGGATCCTGCCGCGGATGCAGGACCAGATCGATCGGCTGGTGGCGGAAGGGATGGAGGCCATCGCGCTGCTCTGCACCGGCGAGTTCCCGCCCTTCCGGAGCCCGCGCCTGCTGCTCGAGCCACAAGTAGTCCTGCACCACTTCGTCGCCGCCGTCGCCCGTGGCAAGCGTGTCGGCGCGGTCGTTCCGGCGCCGGACCAGATCGACCAGGGGACGCTCCGGTGGAAGGGCGCGGCGGGAGACGGCGATGTCTGCGTGGTGGCCGGCTCGCCCTACGAGGACGTCACGGGCATGGAACGGGCGGTCGAGCGGCTCAAGGCTTGGGGGGCCGAGCTGGTCGTCCTGGATTGCATCGGGTTCACCGGCGCGATGAAGGCCCGGGCCGCCGCCATCGCCGGGGTGCCCGTCGTCCTGCCCCGCACAGTCCTGGCCCGGACCCTGGCCGAGCTCCTTTGAGACAGGGCGGCCCGTCGGAGCGGGGCGGCAGGTCGAGGAGTCAGGGGGGGTCCGCACCCGGTTGGAGGTTCGGGCCGGCGGCGAGGCGGGTCTCGGCCGCGAGCTTGCGTGCGATATCCTCGCGCAGGTCCTTCTTGGAAACCTTGCCGACGGTCGTGAGCGGCAAGCTGTCCACCACCTCCAGCCGCTCCGGCAGCTTGAACCTGGCGATCTGCTTCGCCTCCAGAAAACGGAGCAATCCCGCGAGGTCGAGGGTCGCGTCTGGTTTGGGGACGACGTAGGCGCAGGTGCGCTCGCCGAGCAGCGGGTCGGGCATCGCCACGACCGCGGCGTTGGACACACCGGGGTGGCCGAGAATCAGGTTCTCGATCTCTTCGGCCGAGATCTTCTCGCCACCGCGGTTGATCAGGTCCTTCTCGCGCCCCTCGACGATCAGGTTGCCGCGTGGGCTCAGGCGCACCACGTCGCCCGTCCGATAGAAGCCGTCGGCGGTGAATGCGCGGCGGTTGTGCTCGGGGACGTTGTAGTAGCCGCGGATGGTGTAGGGACCGCGCGTGAGCAGGCTGCCCAGCTCGCCCGGCGGCACGTCGCGGTCCGCCTCGTCCACGATCCGAAACTCGTCGCCCGGGGAGCAGGGGCGACCTTGCGTCTGGACGATCTCCTCCTCCGAGTCGTCCAGCCGGGTGTAGTTCAGGAGACCCTCGGCCATCCCGAACACCTGCTGGAGCTGGCAGCCGAGCGTCGGCCTGACTCGAGCGGCCGGCTCGGGATTGAGCCTGGCGCCGCCGACCTGCAGCACCCGCAGGCTCGAAAGATCGTGGCGGCGGGATGCCTCGACCCGGTCGCCGGTCGACGCCTCCATCCAGCGGATCGCCAGGGCCGGCACCAGCGCCACGTGCGTGACCCCCTCGCGCTCGATCAGGGCGAACTGGTCGGCGAGGTCGGTGCTGTCGCACAGCACGACCCGGCCGCCCGCCTGGAGGACAGATTGCAGGCCGGGCGAAGCGAGCGGGAAGTTGTGGGCAATCGACAGGACGACCAGGTATACCGTGTCCGGTCCGATGCCGGACACGGCCCCGCTGGCCCGCGAGTTGTACTCGTAGTCGTTGTGGGTCCGCGGGATCAGCTTGGGCAGCCCGGTGGTGCCACCCGAGAGCAGGAACAGCGCCACGTCGGACGGGTCGGGCCGCGCCGCGACGAGCCGCTCGGGCGGCTCGCGTTCCTCGATCGGGTCGGCGAGTAGCTCGTCGAAGGAGACCATCCCCCGGGCGGCCTCGCCGGCGATCAGGACGTGTGTGAGGCCGGGCACGACCTGCCGCAGCTCGCGGGCGAGCTGCCGATAGTCGAAGCCCTTAATTTGGGCGGGCGCGGCATAGGCCACGGCGCCGGAGAAGTTGACCAGATAGCTGATCTCCGCGAAGCGGTGCGGCGGCAGGGTCATCACCGGTAGCACGCCGACTCTGGCGCAGGCGTAGTAGAGGTAGATGAACTCCGGGACGTTGGCCAACTGGATGACCATGCGGTCGGTGGGGCGCAGGCCGAGCCGGAGCAGGTGCAGCGCCAGTCGGTCGATCCGCCGTCGAAGCTCGACGTAGGTGACCCGCTGGGTTGCGCTGATCAACGCGACGCGGTCGCCGTAGGCGTTCGCCCAAATGTCCACCAGGTCGCCGAGCGTTTGGTCGCGCCAGTAGCCGTGCCGGCGATACCGCTCGGCAAACTCGGCCGGCCAGGGCGTGCAGCCTTCCAACATCTGGTAGCCCTCCTCTTCCGAGTCCTAGGCCCGGGTGAGCGGCGACTCTCGCCGGGCCGCCCGATACTCCTCGTAGGCGGCGCCGAACCGGGGGGAGCGCGCCTTCAGGCGGTCGTGGCTGATCCGCCCGCCGCGCAGCAGGTAATCGTAGGCAAACGGGAGCGGGTCGAGGTGGAGCTTGTCGCGGAAGCGCTCGTACCAGCGGAAGCTCTCAGCGGCGACTCGGAGGAACTCCTCGACCGCCGGTCGGCGGGTTTCCTCGAATCGGCGCAGCCCTGCCTCGACGTCCGGCTGACCCTCGAAGGCGTCGGCCAGGGCGATCGCGTCCTGGAGCGCCATCCGCGTCCCCGAGCCGACCGAGAAGTGGACCGTCCGCAGGGCATCCCCGATCAGGACCACGTTCCGGTAGCGCCAGGCTCGGCTGGTCACCGCGCGGAAGTTGAGCCACAGCGATCGGTTGGTCAATAGTGGATGCCCGTCGAGATCATCCTTGAAGACCCCTTCGCAGTAGCGGCGGCTCTCGTCCTCGGACATCGCGGCGAGCCCCGCTCGCTCCCAGGTCGCGAGGTCACACTCGACGATGAACGTGCCGCGGTCCTCGCTGTAGCGGTAGTGGTGTGCGACGAAGGCGCCGTCGGCATTCTGGCGGAAGGTCAGCGTCAGGCAGTCGAACAATCGACTGGTCCCGTACCAGACGTACTTGTTGGTCAAGACTTCTACCGCCGGCCGGAAATGCTCCTGGTAGACCTGACGGACGACGCTGTTGGCACCGTCGGCGCCGACGATCAGGTCGCAATCGGCGAGGGCGGCCAGATCGACGGCCCGCTGCTCGAAGCGGAGCTCGACACCGGCGCGCCGGCAATGCTCCTGGAGGATGCCCAGCAGCTCGAGCCGCGCGATCCCCGAGAACCCGATCCCGTCGATCCGGACCGCTTCCCCTCGATGGACGATCGCCTGGTCCTCCCAGGTCTCCAGACGTCGCTCGACGTCGGCGTGGGACGCGCGATCGGCATCCTCGAGGAAGGACAGCGCCCGATCCGAGAACACCACCCCCCAACCGTAGGTGGCGCCGGCCGGGTTTTGCTCCACCACCCGGATCGCGTGGGACGGATTCCGCTTCTTCATGAGCAGGGCGAAGTACAGCCCGGCCGGTCCACCGCCCACGACCCCGATCCGCACGGCTCACTGCCCTCCCCGCGGCTGTGGCGTCCCCGGATCACCCAGGGTCTTCAATTGGATGGTCCCATGTCTGCCCGGCTCCCCGCCACTCGCGGATCAGGCGGGGTGGTCGAAGCGGGCAGGAACGTCAAGGAGCCATGACAGGTCCGCGCCGGGTTGAAGCGCCTCTGGCGCGGCGCCGCGCCGGAAGAGCCGGGCGCCGGCGCGCCCGTCGAGGTAAAGCTGGCGCTCGCGCCGTCGAAGCCAGGCCCCTTCGCGCAGGCCGAGGACCGGGACGTCATTCTCCTCGAGAAATTCGGCGATCCGCTGCTCGCGTGTCTCGCCCATGTGGGTCGAGCCGGGCCCGGGGTCAAAGTAGTGGGGGTTGATCTGGAAGGGGATCAGCCCAAGGCTCGCAAAGGAATCCGGCTGGACGATCGGCATGTCGTTGGTCGTCCGGAGCGTCGGGCAGGCCATGTTGGTTCCCGCGCTCGAGCCCAGGTAGCGGAGCGCCCCCGCCTCGACCCGGCGGCGGACCGGCTCGAGCAGCCCGAGCCGCTGCAAGCTCTTGAGGAGACGGAAGCTGTTGCCACCACCGACGAACAGGACATCGGCGTCCTCGATGGCCGCGCGGGGCTCGTCGAGCTGGTGCAGACCGACGACCGAGACGCCGAACGGAGCAAGGCCCGCTCGGACCTGTTCGGTGTAGGCGTCGTGGCTTGCGAGGGCGTAGGGCGCGAAGTGGACGGTTCGGCAGGCGCCGAGCAGGTCCCCGATCGCCTCCCGCGCATGCTCCAGATAGCCGCCGCCGGCGACTCGCGAGCTACTCAGCAGGAGGAGGTTCATGGTCGTGCTGACTCCGCCGGCGCTATCCGCCACCGCGCTCGCCAGCGGGGACGATCTTCAGCAAGCACTCGGCGTTGCCGCGCACGATGAGCGCCCTGGCCTGGTCGGAGAGATCGGCCTGGCGCACCGTCTCGAGTGGCCGAGGGTCGGCCATGTCGAACGGGAAGTCAGTCCCTAGCAGGACGTGCTCGGCCGTCGCTTCCTCGACCAGGAGCCGCAACGCGCTCGAGGCGTGGGTGATCGTATCGAAGTAGAGTCGACCGAACGGTTCCTCGACGAATCCAGCCATCGCCACCCCAGTCTCCGACCGCACCAGGCGACCACGAGTGAGCCTGCCCAGATTGTAGGGCAGAAAGCCGCCGCCGTGGGCCAGGCAGATCGTCAAGCCGAGATGTCGCTCCAGGACGCCACCGAAGATCAGGCTGGCTCCGGCGATCGTCGTGTCGAGCGGGTTCTGGATCAGGTTCCAGAGGCGGGACCGAGCCCAATCCGAGGAACCGGTCCGGCATCGCGCGCACCAGCGTGCCGATGTCGACCGGCGCACCTGTGGCGTTGGACCCAGCCTCCCTACAATCATCGTGACCGTACCACGCATGCTCGCCACGGCGGCACATGGGCCGGGCACTATCGCTACGCGCGGCCGGATGAGCACCATCAGGATCGACGAGGTGAGCATCACATGACCATCGGGACAAACGGGCTGGTCGCCATGTACCTGGGCGCCGTCGTCTTGGCGAACGTCACGTTCGGGGTCTGGGGGATGGCGGTTGAGCCGTGGAACTCGATGCTGCTGATCGGACTCGACCTGACGGCGCGCGACCGCCTGCACGAGGCATGGGGCCGACGCGGGCTGGTCTGGAAGATGGGGGCGCTGATCCTGGCCGGGAGCGCCATCTCGGCCCTCTTCGGGCTGGTCTTCGAGGGCGTCGTGCGGGTCGCCGTCGCGTCGGCGGTGGCCTTCGCCTCGACGGCGACGGTCGACGCCCTGGTCTTCGGACTCCTCCCGCGCCGCTGGTTGCGAATCAACGGCTCGAACGCCGTCGGTGCCGTCGTGGACAGCTTCGTGTTCCCGACCGTCGCCTTCGGAGTCGTCGACTGGGACCTGGTGGTGTACTTCGCGGCGGTCAAGTTCGTCGGCGGGGCCATCTGGTGGCTCGGGCTCGGTGGCTGGCGCGACCTGGCGCCGCGGACGAGCGGGACCAGCGCGGGCTAGCGGCGCCAGCCCCCGACAAAAGGTGATGCGATTGCCCTGTCTTGGGTAGTCATCCAGTCACGTCATACGTGGTGGCGTGGTAGAGTTCCCTGGCATGAGCGCCACCGGTTCAGAGCACGGCACGCTGTACGTTGTCGGCTTGCCAATAGGCAACCTGGAGGACATCAGCTACCGCGCGGTACGGGTG
>JACCZL010000145.1 GCA_013695975.1 Chloroflexota bacterium | reverse complement strand
TGCTCGCCAGTCCGAACCCACCGTCGGTCGTTGTCGGGGGCCCGCCGACCGCGAAGCCGTCGCCGTCGTCCTCGATCACCAGGCGCGTCGACTTCTCGCCAAAGGTCAGGACCGCCAGCGCACGCTCAGCGTGGGCGTGCTTGCCGACATTCGCAAGCGCCTCCTGGGCGATCCGGAAGAGGGCGGCCTCGACTTCCGAGGGCAACGACTTCGTCTCTCCTTGGACGCGGAAGCTCGCGCTCTGAACGCCGCCACCACGCTCGACGGAGGCCAGCTCAGCCGCCAGCGCTTCGGCCAGCGGGAGCCGGGTGAGCGAGATCGGTCGCAGGCTCCAGATGGCGTGGCGCGCCTCTTCGAGGGTCCGATGGGCCAGCTCGCGGGCGTGCGCGAGGGCCTTCGCCTGCCTGACTGCGCGCTCGGCAGGACTGACCACCGACGCGGTCGTCGCTGCTGGCGGGTCCTCCGCCAGGCTGTGGGCGGCATCTAGCTCCATCGTGACAGCGGACAGGCTCTGGGCCAGCGTGTCGTGGATCTCGCGGGCCACCCGATTGCGCTCCTCGCTCACCGCCAGCTCGCGGGCCCGCCCGACGAGTCGCGCGTTCTCGATGGCCACCGCGATCTGATCCGCAAGCGTCTCGAGGAAGGGCACCTCATCCTCGGCGAAGGCCCCGAGCTGCTCACTTTCGATCCCGAGGACGCCCAGGACGCGGCCACCGACCCTGAGCGGCAGGTCGAGCTCGGCTCGCGTCCGGAACCCCTGGCACTGCATGAAGTGCGGATCGTTGAGCACGTCGTTCGCAAGCTGGGTCTGCCCAGTTGCCGCGGCCCAGCCGACCATGCCCTCGCCCACCCGCTGCCGAAAGCCCGGCGGGGTGTAGTGGCCGCCCAGGTTGACGGCCGCGACGACCAGCCAATCGGCGTCACTCGGGTCTCGGAGGACGATCGCGACGTTGCGGTACCCGAATCGCTCGGCGATCAGCGCCGTCGTCTGGTCCAGCAGCTCCTGGAGATCGAGGATCGAGGTCACCTTGCGAGCGATCTCGGTCACCGTCGCCAGACGTTGAGCCCGCTTGCGCTCAGCCTGGAGTAGCTCGGCGTTCTCGATCACGATCGCGAGCTGGGCAGCGAGCGTCTCCAGCAGGACCGCGTCCTCGTCGTGGAAGTCGTCCAGCCGGTCGCTCTCGGCCCCGAGCACGCCGATCAGCCGGTCCCGACCGAGCAGCGGCACGACGATGCTCGAGCGGACGCTCGAATCGAACTCGACGTAGCGGGGCTCGCGGCCGACGTCGGGCACGATGATTGTCCGCCCCTCGCCCGCGGCCCAGCCGGTGATGCCCTGCTCGCCGATCCGCAGCCGTGAGCCGAGCAGGCATTCGTCGATCGCGTGGTCGCGCCCGTGACCCGAGCGGACGACGAGATCGTCGCCGGCGCAGAGTAGGACGAACGAGTAGTAGTAGTCGAAGCGGTGCGTGATCAGCTCGGTGACGCGTTCGAGCAGCTCTTGCGGGTCCAGAATCGTCGTAAGCTGTCGTCCGACGTCGCCGATCAGCCGCAGGCGGGCCTCCGGCGAGAGCGCCGTCGGGCGTGGGTGGGGGTGATGGTGGCTGTGATGGTGCGTCGGCGTGATCATGATTGGCTAGCCCAGGTTCGCCGACGATGGTACGCCTCGCCACTCCGACCGGGCAACGGCTACCCTCTCACGGTCACAATCGAAGCGGTCGGGGAGGCAACGGTGGCGATTCTAACACGGGACGAGATCATCCGCCGGGTGGGCGAGGGCGAGATCGGGATCGACCCGTTCGACGAGCGATTCGTCGGTCCCGCCTCGGTCGACCTGCACCTGGCCAACCAGTTCCGGGTCTTTCGCCGCGTCCGCGACATCTTCCATGTCACCGAGGCGGCCGACTACGAGGACGTCACCGAGATCGTCGAGATCACCGACGACGACTACTTCGTGCTGATGCCAGGCGAGACGGCCCACGGGATCACCCGCGAGCGGATCCGCCTCCCCGAGACGCTCTGCGGCTGGCTCCAGGGGCGCAGCCGCTTCGCCCGGCTCGGACTGATGGTTCACATTACCGCCAGCTTCATGCAGCCCGGCATCGACAACAAGCAGGCGCTCGAGATGAACAACGCCGGCCCGATCCCGCTGGCGCTCCGTCCCGGCATCGCTATCTGCCAGTTTATCTTCGAGGAGTGCGTCGGCCGCGCCCGCTACCAGGGCCGCTACCGTGGCCAGCTCGCGCCTTGATGGTCAGCCAGCAACGTCCGACGGGTCGCATCGCAGGGGCGTCGCTCCCTGGTCTTCCAGAACAATGTAGTGGAGCGTGAGGCCCACACCCGTAGAATACGGTGGAGCAAGATAGTGTTGAAGACGGGGCGCCGGCTTTCCTTTCTCGCGGTGACCGCGCTGGTTGGATTGGCAACGCTAATCGCGGTGGCCCGCGCCTACCAGGTGACCGGCAAGTTCACCTCGAACTCGAGGGTCCGCAAGCTGGTCTCGGCGATGCCAACCTGGGCGCCCACCTCCAGCCCCGGGCGGGACGTGGCGGCAGTGCCGACGCCGGTGGAACTGGCCCGCCCGACCCAGCAGTACGCGGTGCGGACCCCGTCGGCCAAGAAGCCCGAGGGCTACCAATACGCGGTCGTCGTCAGCAGCCGACTCGAGCTGAGCATGCTCGGCGTCATCGACCATTATGACGGCCGGGCCGGCATGGAGGCCGAGCTCAAGAGCGACAAGCGCGGGCTCGGGCTCGGCACCCTGCGCAAGGGTCGACTCGCAGCCCAGCAGATGGTCGTGCTGCTGACCACCCTGGCCCACAACGTGCTGGTCTGGTCGCACCGCTGGCTGGCGCGCGGCGCCCCGCGCTTGGCGAGCTTCGGGATCGTCCGGCTGATCCAGGAGGTCTGGGCCGTGCCCGGCCGGGTCAAGCTGATCGACGGCGAGATCCGACGGGTCCGCCTCCATCCGGAGCACCCACGCGCGTGGGACGTCTACCGCGGCCTTGCCTCACTCTGCCCGCCAGGTCAGCCCCTGGGGTTTTTGGGCTAAATCTTGGCAGCTGACG
Source organism: Chloroflexota bacterium (assembly GCA_013695975.1). GTDB lineage: Bacteria > Chloroflexota > UBA6077 > UBA6077 > JACCZL01 > JACCZL01. The sequence goes on along the minus strand of JACCZL010000145.1, from coordinate 796 downwards.
AAGACGGTCTGTGGAGATGTGGACAGCGCCCAGGGCGCTGACGCACATCACCACAGACTCTACCCGGACCACGAGGACCGGCCGAGCTGAATTCCACACTCGCCGGGACTCATACGGATTTTCGTTCGCTTGCTCGTTCACTCTGGCCGAAAGCGCCCACAAAGAGCACAGGGCCTGTTGGCTTGCGCCTGCCTCTTGGCGTACCATAGCGTAACAGCGATCGGCCCGAGGCGGGCTTCGGAGTGAGTGGTGCAGCAGGGGCTCTTCCGCCAGGTTGCGCTCGAACGGATGTCCTCGCCGGACCAGCTCGATCGGCTCATGCGGGTCACCGACTCGAAGGGCTGGCTAGCGCTGGCTACCCTGGCCGCACTGACCCTGGCCACGGTGCTCTGGAGCATCTTCGGCAGCGTCGCCACCACCGTACGCGGCGACGGTGCGGTGATCCGGGAGGGTGGGACCTACAAGGTTCGCGCTAACACGGCCGGCCACCTCGCCGATCTGAACGTCAAACGGGGTGACGTGCTGAGCGCCGGGCAGGTCATCGCCAGGCTGGCGGCCGCGGCGGGAGCGCGAACCGAGATCACGAACCCCTTTGGATCGGCGCAGGTGGTGGAACTCCTGGCGACCAGGGACGACCCGGTCACTCCCGACAGCGCGGTGCTGAGCGTCGAGCTGCTCGACGAAGAGATTCTCGCCCTGCTCTACCTGCCAGCCACGGTGACCGCGCACGTAGAGCCGGGTATGGCGGTCCAGGTGTCGCCCGCTGGTGTCAAACGCGAAGAGTTCGGCTTCATCC
>JACCZL010000111.1 GCA_013695975.1 Chloroflexota bacterium | reverse complement strand
AGCCGCGGCCGCGCTTCGACGCCACCAACTCCCCCTGTCGGATGAAGCGGTACACGGTTTCCCGATTGACCTTGAGGTAGTCGGCTGCCTGCTCGGGTGTCATGACCTCGGGTGTTCGTTCCGTGCTTACCATCGCTTGCACCCCATACCCGGTCCACCATCGTTCGGCTATCTAGTATACCGAAGGGCTCGCGCTTCGCCGCCGCGTGGCACTGACCCTCGGCGGCGGGGCCGGCCTCAAGGTGATCATTTGAAGCCCAAGGTGATCAAGGTGCTCATCGATGCGCGTGAGCGCCTTCGCGAGGGATGATCCGCATGGCCCGGCGCGGGGGTGGGTTTAGCGGCCGGTCCAGGTGGGCTGGCGCTTGCCGAGGAAGGCTGAGATGCCCTCGTGGGCGTCTTCGGCCAGGGTGTTCTGGACCATCACGTCGCGGGTGTACTCGTAGGCGTCGTGCTGGGGGAGGTCGATCTGGCGGTAAAAGGCTTGCTTGCCGATCTTGACGGTGTAGGGGCTAGCGCTGCCGATCTTTTCGGCCAGGGCGCGGGTGGTCGACTGGAGCTCGCCGAGCGGGACGACGCGATTGACCAGGCCCCACTCGGCGGCTGTGGCGGCGTCGACGTACTCGCCGGTCAGCAGCATCTCGAGCGCGCGCTTGCGGCCGATCACCCGCGAGACGGCGACCATCGGCGTCGAGCAAAACAGGCCAATCTTGACGCCCGGGGTGGCGAAGCGGGCGCCCTCGGCGGCAACGGCCAGGTCACAGGTCGCCACGAGCTGGCAGCCGGCGGCCGTGGCGACGCCGGCCACCTCGGCGATGACCGGCTGAGGGATTTGCTGGACCGTCTCCATCAGAGTGACGCAGGCGTCGAAGATCACCTTGTAGGTCGCCTCGTCGCCGTCGACCAGCTCCGAGAGGTCGTGGCCGGCCGAGAAGACCGGACCGTTCGCCCGTACGATGACGGCGCGAACGTTCGGATCGCGGGCCACCTGCTCGAGCGTCGCGGTCAGCTCGCGCATCAGGTCGAGCGAGAGCGCGTTCCGACGCTCTGGTCGATTCAAGGTGATAATCGCACTCGGCGGGGTGATCTCCAGTAGTAGCGTCTTCTCGGCCAGCATGGTCCGTGTCCTCCGCTCGGGTTAGGTCCTGCGCCCCGTCAGTAATTGTACGTCGTGGCCGCGCTCGGGTCGGGCCGCTATGGCGCGGCGCCGCGCTCTGCGAAGTCGCCGAGGACCGGCGCCTCCAGTTTCTGGTAGTCCCGACCGTCCATGACGATCGAGAGGTCACGAGCGCCGGCGTTGAACGCGATCTCCGCGCGGGCGACGACGGCGCGGTCGGCGTAGGTCGTGAGCCCGAACAGGCTCCCGAAGGGCGGCACCGCGCCGACAGGGGCGCCGACCAGGGCTTCGATCTCCCCGGCGTCGACCATCCGCACGTTCCTGACGCCGGTCTGCTGCTTGAAGGCCCGCCCGTCCAGCCGACGGTCGGCCGGCACGACGATCAGGACGATCCGCTGGTCGGCGTGGCAGACCAGGGCCTTGGCGCCGGCCTCGAGCGCCGTGCCGCGCAGCCGCGAGGCCTCCTCACTGGTGCGGACCGGTGGGTGGCGGAGGACGCGATGGTACACGCCCCGGGCCTCGAGCATATCGAGGATCCGCCGCGTCAGGGTCGGCTCGGTCGACATGCCCGATTGTGGCATGCCCGCGACCTTGGCGGAAATGTGATGCGCAGGGCTGGACCGGCGGCACCGCTTCGCGAATAATGGCTGTGTGACAAGTCTCGCCGCGGCGGGACTGGGAATAGATCGTGCATTGATGGTGCGGTAAGACGGTGGAGGAGAGCAGGCGATGACAGGGTGGCGCGGCTGGTGGCAGGGGATCGGGACCGAGCAGGCTCGGCGGGGGATGTTGGTGGCAGCGGTGTCGTTGTTCTGGCCGCTCTCAGCGGGCGTCGCCCACGCCGAGGATCGCTGGGTCCAGACGCATACCCCGGCAGAGCTGTGGTCGGGGGCTGGGCCCGAGGCGATCAGCTTCGGCAAGGCCCGTCAGTTTAGCTACCTCCGGCTCCACAGCGAGCAGGTTGGCGATCGCTTCTACGTCTACAACCCGCGCAGCGACAACTTCGCCTACGTCGACGCCCAGTCAGTCGGTCCCAGCGCCGCCCCACCGGCTGATTACGGCGCGCCGCCGAAAGTGCTCGAAGCCGTCAACCTGCCTGGGCGCGCCGTGGGCTCCGGGAGCGTCTGGCGCGACCCGATCGACGCCGAGGACGCCTGGCTGCGAAGCCTGTCGCACAACGAGCCGCTGATGGTCCACGAGGCGGTCGAAGGCGAGGACGGCGACAAGTGGTACCGCCTCGAGGATGGGACCTACGTCTGGTCGGGACGTATCCGCTTGCCGGGGCCGACCGACATGCGCCGGGGCGACTGGATCGACGTCAGCCTGAGCTCGCCGACGATCGTGACGGCCTATGAGGGGGGCAAGCCGGTCTACGCGGCCCTGGCGATTACCGGGATCGGTGGCTGGGAGACGCCGCCCGGCACCTACGTGGTCCAGCGGCGGGTGGCCAACGAGCGGATGCGCGGACCGGGCTGGGACGTGTCGAACGTGCTCTTCACCCAGTACTTCACCGGCCTGGGCCACGCGATCCACTACAACTACTGGTCGGGCAACTTCGGCTACCCCGGCAGCAAGGGGTGCCTGGGGATGAACTACGCGGACTCGCTCTGGTTCTGGAACTGGACGACGGTCGGCACGCCGATCGTGATTCACTGGTAAGAGGAACCGAGAGTGGAGAGTAGGACGGTCCACTCTCACGCTCGGCTCGTTTAGCGAGGCTTCTCCGGCGTCGACAGGATGTTCACGGTGCCGGGCGCCAGGATGGGGGCTGTCGTCGCGCCGGAGGTGGGCGTGTTGCCCGGCCTGGGGGTTCGGGTGGGCCTGGGTGTCGCGCGACTGGCGGCGCCGGCGGTTGGGGCCAGGGCCGGCGTGGCGGTCGGGGCCGGGG
>JACCZL010000120.1 GCA_013695975.1 Chloroflexota bacterium | reverse complement strand
TGGTCGCCGGCCACGACCACGATCGGGTGGCGCCCGGCGGCGACGTCATCCGCGAGCTGCTGACGACCGGGGCGGGAGGCCGGCCGGTCTTGCTGCTGCTGGACGAGGTGCTGAAGTACATGGAGCGCGCGGCGGCGGTGGCCGTCCTCGACTCGACCCTCCAGCGCCAGGCCAAGGATTTCTTCCAGAGCCTGACCGTCGAGGTGGCCGGGAGCGCGCGGGCGGCGATGGTCTACTCGCTCCAGTGGAGCGCCCGCGAGTCGCTCGGCAACGTGGCCCTGCTCCAGGAGATTGACAAGCTCGCCGCGCGGGTGGACCAGCTCCGTGAACCGGTGACGGGTGACGAGATCCTTCCGATCCTCCAGCGGCGCCTGCTCGGAGGCAAGCCCGACGACGCCGTCGCTGGCGTCGTCGCGACCGCCTACCAGGAAGTCGTGACCGGCATGCGGCGGGCGCACGCGGACACGATCGCCGGTCGCCAGCAGGCGGATGAAGAAGGCGTCGTGCTGCGTGATCGGCTGCGGTCGGCCTATCCATTCCATCCTGCCCTCATCGACGTCATGCGCGAGCGCTGGACCGCCGTAGAAGGTTTCCAGCGCACGCGCGGCGCGCTGCGCTTCCTGGCCTCGTGTCTCCACTCACTGAAGAAGAACGGCGGGGCCCAGCCCTTGCTCGGCCCCGGCGAGATCCCCCTCAAGGACGTCGACGTCCGGGTCAAGCTCCTCAAAGAGCTCGGGGTCCAGAACGAGTACGACCCGGTCATCACCGCCGACATCGACGGCCCGAGCGCCCGCGCCAGGCGGATCGACGAGCGGCTAGCACGGGAGACCCCGGCCCTGGCGAGTGTCAAGCCGGCGACGCGCCTGGCGACGGCGATCCTGGTCTACTCGTTCGGCGGCCTGCGGCGCGACGGCACCGACGGCGGCGAAGCCCTCCCGCCGGGCGTCACTGAAGCGGAGCTGCTCGCCGCCTCGGTCGGCCCGGACCTCGACAACATCACCGCGACCGCGGTGCTGTCCGAACTGCGCACCGCCTGCCTCTATCTCCACTACGACGGGGCCCGCTACGCTTTCAAGAAGGATCCGAATGTCACCAAGCTGATCGGGGACGCCGAGAGCGAGGTCGCTCGCAACCCCGAGGAGGTCAAGACGCGCATCGGTGAGATGCTCGCCCAGCGGCTGGCCGGGCATCGAGCCACCGTCGTCTGGCCGGTCAACACCCGGGATCTGCCCGACGAGGAACCGGCGTTCCTGATCGGCTACCTACCGCTCGAGCTCGCCTCCGAAGCGAAAGCCGAGCAGGAACGGCTCGCCATCGAGATGCTCTCGAAGTATGGCGACCGCCCCCGGCGCTACCGTAACGGGGTGGGGCTCGCCATTCCCGACCGAAAGCAGATCGAAGCGCTTCGGCGCGCCGTACGCTACCTGCTGGCCACCGAGCGAGTGGAGAACAAGAAGACGCAGCTGCGTCTATCGAAGGAGCAGCAGGACCAGCTCCGCGAGCGGCGGCGCACCGAGGAGGCGGCGGCCGAATCCGCGTTCCGAGCGCTCTATCCTTCGGTCTGGCTGCCACGGGTGGAGCAGGGGAGCCTCGCGATCGAGTCAGTCGAAGTCGGCGGGCGACCACTGCAGGCGACCGGCATCCACGAGCGGGTGATGGAGCTCCTGACGAACGTCGGAACCCCGAAGGTGCATGGTTCGGTGACACCGCGCAAGCTGGTCGAGCGGCTTCGTCTCGGCGAAGCGCTGGGCCCGGGCGAGCCTCCGCGGCTGGGCATCAGGACGTCCGACGTCTGCGATGCCTTCTTTTCGTTCCCCGAGCCCCCGCGCCTGACTTCGGCGGACGCGATTCGCAAGGCCATCGCGCGCGGCGTGGCCGAGGCCCAATTCGCCTACACCAGCGGGTACATCCCGAACATCGGGCCCGACGGTCGCTACCAGGTCGCTCGCGACAAGGTCGTGCTCGGGCAGCCGCTGTCCGAGGACGAAGTGGACTTCGAGTCCGGATTCCTCATCATGCCTTCGGCCGTCCCCGAAGCCGTGGCGGAGACGACGCAGCCGCCGATCGCCATCAAGGAGACGGGCCAGTCGTCGACGGTCGAGGCGACGCGGGAGGGCTCTACGACGGCCACGACCGGGGTGGGCCCGGCCTCGGGGAGACAGACGGCCGGGTACAGCTTCGAGGCGACCCGGGAGCAGGTCTTCAAGGCGTTTCAGGCGATCGGCAATCTGGCCGACAAATCGGACGGCGGCAAGGTCTCCATCCAGGTGCGGGGCACCTCGCAGGAGGGCTTCGACCCATCCTGGCTGCGAAACGCTGTGGAGGAGCCGCTCGAGGAAGCAGACCTGGAGCTGCGACCTCCGTCCTGACGGGGCCGTGTCACGCATGGAGCACGGCATGCCCTGCCATACAAGGGCGTAGCGGAGCGTCCTCCTGACCGGTGAAGGTCGTCACCAGGCTCGAGCCGGTGTCGGATTCCGTCAGCACCCGACCAGGCGTTGGCTCGTCAACCCGCATCTGGTAGTCTCGGCTGCGCCCGCCGGCGCTGAGCCGAAACCTGGTCACCGTGCCGGCCCCGACGCCGCCGCGCTCGACCAGGAAGTCGGAGAAGGCGGGCGGCAGCCAGCGAGGATGGTGGTCCTGGAAATTGGCGATGTAGCCGTACACGCGCTCTGGCCGGGCGGCTATCTGGCGTTCTGCCATGACGTGCAGCTCAGCCATGCGCAAGCCTCCTGCTAGATTTTACCGTTGAGGCAGGGCTTGGGCACTGAGGCTATCATGATCGCGGGAGTCCGCGATGACCGTGTCCCGCGCCGTCACGCCCGAGAAGATCGACGAGGCGGTCAAGCGTCTCGTCGAGGTGGCCCGGCCCAGCCGGATCATCCTGTTCGGCTCGGCTGCCCGCGGTGACCTGGACGAGCATAGCGACGTCGACCTGATGGTGGTCTTGCCGGAGCCACCGACGCCGAGCTACGGCGAAGCGATCACTCGGATGTACTCGGCGCTCGCGGGCATCCCGATGTCGAAGGACCTCATCGTCGTCACCGAGGCAGTCGTTGCCTGGGCGACGCCCCTCGTACCCACTCCCCAGACCACGACCTGAGCACGCCTGCGCCGCGACCATGGACCTGGCCGGTCACCGCGGACTGGCTAGGCGCGAGCGCGAGGAGTGGCTCGCCTCCTCAGTCTCCGCCGCTGCGTTCGTGGACGCGAGAGCCGAAGCTTGGGCGCGTCGCTCACGGCGGGCGCGGCGGGCCCAGACCACCAGCACGAGCAGCAGGACGAGTGCGCCCCAGAGCAGGTCGGGGACCCGGGCCAGGTTCTCCTCCGCCCAGAGCTGGGCCCGGAAGCCGAGGTCACCGAGGCCAAGGTCCTCATAGTAGACGCTCAGGGCCGAGGCGCCCTGGAAGACGATGAAGCTGATGCCCAAGAGGATGAAGAGCGTGCCGGCGATCAGGTTGGTCGAGAAGATCCGGATGGGCCCGAGCTGGAGTGGGCGGCCGCGCAGCCAGGCTCTGCGCCCGAGCTGGTAGCGGTCCCAGAACCAGGCGATCACGAACAGTGGGGCAGCCGTGCCGAGCGAGTAGGTGAAGAGCAAAGCCGCCCCGAGTAGCGGGTTGGCGGACGAGCCGGCGATTGTCAGGACGGCCCCGAGGAGTGGACCCGAGCAGAAGCCGGAGATGCCGTAGACGAGGCCGGTCCCGTAGATCGCCAGGGCGCCCCGCCCGGTCTGGAACCGCGCCGCGAGCCCGGCCGGCAGGAAGCTGAAGCCTTGACCGGCCAGCTCCATCAGGCCGAACCCGATCAGGAGCAGGCCGGCGATCAGGATCGTCGTCTCACGGTAGTCGATCAAGAGCGCCGCGACCAGCGAGGCGCCCAGCCCGAGCGGCACGAAGACGGTGCAGAGCCCGCCCAGAAAGAGCAGGGTCCGGCCAAGCAGCTCGGTCCGACTGGTAAAGGCGTAGGCGAAAAAGGCCGGCAGGAGTAGGGCGCTGCACGGCGCCAGCAGCGACAGGACGCCCCCGGCAAACGCCGCCGCGAACGAGACTTCGAGCATGCCGGCCTACTGCCCGAGCTTCGCCAGCTCGGCGTCGATCGCCTGGGCGAACGCCTCGATCCCGCGCGCGCCGACCAGCCGCTGACCATTCACCTTGAACGACGGCGTCGCGGCGATGCCCTCGGAGCGGGCGGCCGTCAGCTCCTGCTGAATGGCCGGGACGTCCTCGCCCCGCTCGAGGCAGCTATCGAAGGCTCCGGTGTCGAGGCCCAGCGTGGCCGCGAACTGGCGGAGGTTCGGGGCGGCGAACTGGCCGCCGTTCTCACCCCGCTGGTTGTTGTAGAGATGGTCGTGGTACTCCCAGAACTTCCCCTGACGACCGGCGCAGCGCGCCGCCTGGGCGGACAGGCGAGACTCTTCGCCGATCCAGGCGAAGTCGTGCCAGACCAGCTTGACCTTGCCCTCGTCGATGTAGCGCTTGGCGAGCTCGGGTTCGACCACACGGGCGAACTGTCCGCAGCCCGGTCACTGAAAGTCGGCATACTCGTCGAGCGTGACCGGCGCATTCGCGCGGCCGAGGAAGTAGGGACCCGGGTGGGTCCGCCCATCGCCGGGGGCCGGAGCGGCCGCGACTGAGATCGGCGCGGCGGGCGAGGGCGCCGCGGCGGCCGGAGAC
>JACCZL010000091.1 GCA_013695975.1 Chloroflexota bacterium | reverse complement strand
TGTTGTCTAGCGACATTATCTGCAGAGTCGGGGCACGGCGCCGCCCGACCGGCGCCCCCGGTCGGGAACGACTCCCGGCTGCTATACTCCCCGGCGAGCCCCTCGGGGCGTCCCGCGGATGAAGTGCCCGCTCGCCGCTGCGTCGGCGGCGGGCCTTTTGGTGACTGGAGGAACGCGCGATGGCACGCTCATCGACGAACGGGACGGTGACCGGGACGCCGCCCGCTGAGCTGACGCATGAGCAACAGGCCGCCTTGGAGGCTCTCCTCTTGGGCCAGACGGTGACGGCCGCCGCGGGGATCGCGGGCGTGGCCCGCACGACGCTGCACCGCTGGCTGCGCGATGACGACACCTTCGCCGCGGCCTACAACGCCCACCGAGCAGAGCTGCGAGACGCGGCGTCCGCTCGCCTGCTCGGGCTGGCGGACAAGGCCCTGGCCGCCCTGGAGCGTGGGCTGGACGACGGCGACACGCGGGCGGCGGGGGTGGTGCTGCGCGGGCTCGGGCTCCTATCGGGACAACCCATGTACATCGGTAGCGATAGGCCCGACCGAGTGCGTCGTGAGCGCGAGCTGGCAGAACGCGCCCAAGGACACGAGGACTGGATGGCCGAGGTGACTCACTCGCTGCCCCGACGGTGAGACAACGGCGCGATCGGTGCGGCGTTTTCGGACATTCGACACACAGCGTGGCCGCTCTCGTGTCAACTTTGAGCCATGCCGTACTCGCCTGAGGCGGTCGCCCGCCGCCGCTGCACTGGCACCCGCAAGGACGGCGCAGCGTGCCGCGCCTGGGCCACCTGGGACCACCCGCGGCAGCTCTGCATGGCGCACGCAGGCCGCCATCACAGGGGGCCAATCCCGCCGAGGCGCGGCTCCGAGCCGGAGAAGCAGACGATGTATGCCCCCTGCCGCTGCCAGGCCTACGACTGGCCACATCGACCAGGCGGCGGGCTCTGCCGCTGGCCCGAGCCGCCGATCTGGCGCTGCCCAACGCCGGCGGGGACGCACGATTGGCCGCGCATCCGACGGCCGAAGCGGTGGTCGCGGCTCAAGGCGATCCAAGCGAAGGTCCGTTCCACGCCGCGCGCCCTCCCCCTTTTCGGCCGTCTTGACCGACTGGCTGTCGATGCTCGCGGCGCTGGGGTGCGGATCCCGCCCGACGGCCCGCCGCACCTGGGCGCGCAGTTGGTCGTGGAGCCGCTCCAGGGTCCCGTCGTCGCGCCAGCGGCGGAAAGTACGCCCAGCCGGTGCCCCACGGGGGTAGGTCGTGCGGCAGGTGGCACGCGCGGCAGCCCGCGGAGCTCCTCCCAGGTCCACCGCCGGGTCTGAGTGACTTCCCCCTCGATGCGGAAGTCCCACTCCCCGAGCGGCGTGCGCGGCGTGGGGCCGGCCGCGAGGACCGGAAAATCCGGGACCTCGTGCTGGCCGGGCGGGACGCGCGGGTTCTACTCGGCCAGCCGGTGGCGCCCGACGAACCCACGAGTGACGAAGCGCGGGGGTGAGCTCATGACCCCTCGGGTGTGGACGGCGCGTCCGGATGCGCGACGGTCGGGCGGACGGACTGACGGTGAATCAACGTGACCTCGAGTCTCGCCTGGCGGGCGGACAATCGGTCGGGCGGGCTCGGTAGCTCACACCCGACCGCCAGGCGGGTCGGCCAGGGCATCCGGCGGCAGCCTGTCGGGGAGCTCCAGGCGCGCCGCGCCGATCCGATTGTCGGCCATGCCGTAGTAGACGTCGACCAGCTCGGGTCGGCCGAGGTCGTGGCGGCAATCGACCGCCGTCGGGAAGACGACGTTCGCGACGATGCCCAGCATCTCCTCCGGCAGCTCCGGCGCCAGCACCGGCTCGGGCGAGCGGTAGCGGATGATCCGCGGATCGTGCTGGTCGAGGACGAGCGCACCCGCAGAATACTGTAGTCGGCGGGGCCGTCCGTCGCCACCCGGATCGCCGCTCACGCCATGGTAGAGCATGAGCCAGCCGTCGTCGGTCCGAATCGGTGGTGTGCCCCCGCCCACCTTGACTCGCTCCCAGGGAGCAACCGGCGACAACAACCGATGGTGAGCCCGGAAGTGCCCCAGCTCGCGCACGTCAGCCATGCACGACTCGAGGGGCACGTAGGACAGCCAGATGCTCTCGTGCGGCATGTCCACGGCCCGTGGCGTCGGCTCGCCCACGACCATCTCAGGCTCGGTACCGGGGAACAGCGGCCGGTGCACCAGCGCCACCGCCTGGCGTCCGTCCATGTCGGGTATCGCCTCGGGGAAGAAGAAGGCGTCCTTGTTGGGGACGTCGCCGAAGTCGACGCCCTGGTGGCAGACGAAGCGCACCGGCCCGAGGCGCTCCCAGGCGAGCAGGTCCCGCGAGGTCGCCAGCGCGATGCAGGCTCCGCGCGGCGAGAACGCGGTGTAGGTCATGACGTACACGCCGAGCGGCTCGACGAAGGTGACGCGGGGGTCTTCGCAGCCCAGGGCTTCGTACGCTGCCGTCGGCTCCAGGGCGACTCCCAGGCGCTCGACGCCGACCGGATCGCCGTCGGCGCCGAAGCGGACGCGGGCGAGCCCGATCCGCGAGTGGTTGCCGCGCGCCACGAGCCGCGGGAACAGGTACAGCTCTCTATCCGACCCGCGGGCCGCGGCCGGGTTCAGCACGCCCTCGACTTCGCGTTCGTCCCCCGGGGCGGGCTCCATCACGACGCCCAGGCGCCGCAACTGGAACGGGCGCGGGCGGAGCGCCGCCTCGCCGCCAGCATCGCTCATCTCATGCTCCTTCATCATCGGTCAGCCGCCCTTCTCC
>JACCZL010000073.1 GCA_013695975.1 Chloroflexota bacterium | reverse complement strand
ACCGGGTGGTGGTCGTGCGGCCGCCGGCGTGTCGGGGCTGTGGGAGCGTGCTGGGGGTCGAGGCGGCGGCTGGCGATCCGGCCGCGGCGCGGGTGAGCGGCTGCTGGAGATCAGCACCCGGATCTTTGCCGTCTGGTACCGCTTCCGCGCCGAGGCGATCGATCGGCCGACGCTCCAGGCCGAGCTGGTCCCGCTTCAGGCCGAGCTGCGCCAAGCCCTCGAGGATGGGCTCGACCCACCCCATGCCATCGTCGCAGGCGCGCTCTGCGCCAACCTGCTCGACTGCTGGCCGGCGCTGTGGACCTTTGCCTACATCGATGGCGTCGAGCCCACCAATAACGCCGCTGAGCGGGCGCTTCGCCCGGCCGTCCTCTGGCGCACGGGCGGCTTCGGCACCCAGCGCGAGGAGGGCTCCCGCTTCGTCGAGCGTCTGCTGACCGTCGCCGCGACCTGCAAGCAGCAGGCTCGGGCACTCCTGGACTTCCTGGTCGCGGCCATCACCGCTGCCCGCCTCGGCTTGCCGCCGCCTTCTCTGGTCCCGGCCCCCGCCACCTGACCCAGACTGACGCCATGGCCACCGTCACCCGGCGGCCTGACGGACCTGAACGCTTACCGTCAGTAAGCTCGCGCAAGTAGCCTTCGATGATCTGGATCGTGTTCGGCGAGCAGGTGTACGGCCCGCACAGGCAGCCAACCATCGCCGCGGTCGCCGTGCCGCCGAGGAAGCCATAGCGGTCGAGCAGGAGTGTGCGTGCGCCGCGCCGCGCGGCCGCGACCGCCGCCGCGCAGCCGCTGGTCCCGCCGCCGACGACCAGCACGTCCACCTCGCGGACCACCTCAACCGTGCGAGCGGGCTCGTGGATTCCAGTCGCGTCAGGCGCGCCGATACGGATCATGCTCTCGCCCCTTTCCATCCCGCGTCACGTTTCACCCCGCAGGCGTGGGTCCAGGACGTCGCGCAGGCGGTCGCCCACCATGGTGATGGCCAGCACGGTGACGAAGATGATCAAGCCGGGGATCGTCGCGACCCACCAGGCGCTGTCGATGTAGTTGCGGCCGTCGGCCACCATCCCGCCCCAGGTAGGGGTGGGCGGCGGGACGCCGAGCCCCAGGAAGCTCAGGCTGGCTTCGAAGAGGACCATACGGGCCACCTGGAGCGTGGCGACGACGATCATCGACGAGGCCACGTTGGGTAGGATGTGGCGAGCCAGAATCCGCGCCGGCCCGACGCCGACCGTGCGGGCCGCCAGGACGTACTCGCGCTCGCGAATCGACAGCGTCTCCGCGCGGACGACGCGGGCGTAGATCACCCAACCGGTGATGCCCAGCACCGCGATCAGGTTGAACAGACTCGGCCCGACCACGGCGACGGTCGCCAGCGCCAGGACGAGAAACGGGATCGCGAGCTGGATGTCGGCGATCCGCATGATCAGGCTGTCCCAGCGACCGCCGGCATAGCCGGCGATCAGGCCGAGCAGCACCCCGATGCCGCCGGCCAGCAGCACCGAGGCCAGCCCGATCGTGAGCGAGATCCGACCCCCGTAGATGGCGCGGCTCAGGATGTCGCGGAGGACCGCGTCCGTGCCAAGCAGGTGCGACGCCCCCTCCTCGGTGCGGCTGAGCGGCGGTTTCAGTCGAGCGGCGATGTCCTGATCGAGCGGGTCGTACGGCGCGACGATCGGGGCCAGGATCGCCCCGAGCGTGACCAGAATGAGCATGGCGACCGAGAACCCGGCCGCGGGAGCGCGCAACAGGTCGACCACCACCTGGGCGGCCGGCGTGCGCTCGACGCGCCGTCGAGGCGCCGCGGCCTCCACGCCGAGCGTGGCGCGTGCCGGCGATTCGCGCTCGACGCTCAGCGCTCCCGGTGGGTCCGTGGCAGACATGCGGCGCTCACTCACCGCGACCTCGTCACTTGAACTGTACGCGTGGGTCGACCCAGCCGTAGAGCAGGTCGACCAGGAAGTTGATCGACACGATCAGCGCGGCGACGAGCACCACAAACGCCTGGATCACCGGAAAGTCTCGGGTCGAGATCGCCTGGACCGCCAGGCGCCCCATGCCGGGGTAGGCAAAGACCTCTTCGGTGATGACAGCGCCGCCGAGCAGGACGCCGACCTGCAGGCCGACGACGGTGATGACCGGCAGCGCCGCGTTCTTCAGGGCATGGCGTACCACGATCAGCCGCTCGGATACACCCTTGGCGCGTCCCGTTCGGATGTAGTCTGCGCTCAGGACCTCGATCAGGCTCGAGCGCAGCAGGCGGGTCACGACCGCCACCGAATAGGCGGCCAGGGTCAGCCCAGGCAATACCAGGTGGCCGAGCGTGCCACTGCCGGAGGCCGGCAGCCACCGCAAGTTTGCTGCGAAGACGATGATCAGCATGATCCCGAGCCAGAACACCGGCACCGCCTGTCCGAACAACGAGAGGACCAGGCTCAGACCATCCCAGACGGTGTTGCGGCGCAGCGCCGCCAGGATGCCGAGCGGCACCGCGACGATCAGCGAGAGCACGAGCGCAAAGGCGCCCAGCGTGAGTGTGGCCGGAACGCGGTCCAGCACCAGCCCAAAGGCCGGCCCACCGTGGCGGAGCGAGTTGCCAAAGTCGCCCCGCACGGCTCGGCCTAGGAAGTCCAGATACTGGACCGGCAATGGCCGGTCGAACCCCATCTGCTGACGGAAGCGCGCCCGCTCCTCCTGACTCGCGTTGGGCGGGAGCAGGAGCGAGGTCGGGTCTCCCGAGAGGTGCGTCAGCACGAAGACGAACAGGGACACGCCCCAGATGACGACCAGCGCTTGGATCAGCCGAACGGCGGTGTAGCGGAACACGCGACGCGACCTCCGCCGACTACGTGAAGCTCGCCGTGCGGAGGTCCATCACTTCGTCACCGCGCGGGGCCCAGGTGAGGTTCTTCCTCGAGGCGTAGATCAGCGGCATCTGGAAGAGTGGGATGTGTGGGGCCTCGTCCCGGATGACCTGGGCCGCCTTGTCGTAGGCGGCCTTGCGCTTGGCTTCGTCCAGCGTCCCACGGCCCTCGGCCAGCGCGGCGTCGAGATCGTTGTTACTGAAGTAGGACTGGAACTGGCCGGTGCCGAGGATCGGCGACCAGACCAGCTCGGCGTCCAGACCGCTCCAGCCGGGGTAGGTCAACGCCGGCCGCGCCTTCTGGTCGGATATCTGCCCGAAGACGCCAGCGTCGACGAACCGCAGCTCACACTGGACGCCTACCCTCTGGAGATAACCGGCGATCACCTCCACCACCTCCTTGTCCTTGAGGTAGCGGCCGCTGCGGGACAGGAAGGGGACTGAGAAGCCGTTCGGGGAACCGGCTTCGGCCAGCATCTGCTTGGCCTTGTCCGGGTCGTACGGGATCGGCTGCATGTTCCGCGGGTAGCCGAAGGCGTTCTTGGGCAGGGAGATCGCGACTCGCTCGGCGTAGCCACCCATCACGTTCTTGATGATCGCATCGACGTCGACCGCGTGGTTGAGGGCCTGGCGGACTCTGACGTCCTTGACCGGCCCCTCCTCGAGGGTATTGAAGACGACGAGCATGAAGAAGTTGCTCGGTACGACCTGCGACTTCGTGTCGCCCGCGTTCAGCGGCTCGACCTGCTCCGGTGGGACGTTGGTGATCAGGTCAGCGCCACCGCTCCTCAGCTCGGCGACGCGGCCGGCGATCTCCGGAATGGCCTTGAAGGTGATCTGCTTGAACGTCGGCGGGCCGCCCCAGTACTCGGCGTTCGGCTCGAGCGTGAAGGATTCACCCTTCTTCCACTCCTTGAATTTGTACGGACCGGTCCCGATCGGCGCCGTCAGGAGCGCCTCGTCACCCTGCTCCTGGAGGTACTTCGGCGGCACGATCACCGACGAGAAGCCGTTTTCTGACAGGTAGTAGAGCAGGACCGGGTACGGCCCCTTGGTGACGACGTTGACGGTCAGCGGATCGACCGCCTCGACCCGCTCGATGCTACGGAGGTTGGCGACGCTGCGGTTCTTCGCCTCCGGATGCATCGCGCGGTCGCTGTCCACCCCACGGGCGCAGCAGCATCTCCTCGATCTCCGGCCGCGAGCGCTGATCAGAGCCACTCGGGTTGGGGTCGCGCTGAGCCACCGTGCGCGCCTGCTCCACGAGCGCCGGCACGTCCAGCGTCACCAGGCGTCGATCGCGCACGACAGTCTGGCCACCCACCAGGACATCGCGGACGAGCCCGGGATGTCCGCGCATGACCGTTTGCCGGGCGAGGTCGTTGGGCGGCACGAAGGCGAGATCGTCGCGGTCGAGCACGACCAGGTCGGCGAGACGGCCCGGGGCGACCACGCCGAGATCGTCGCGACCGAGCGCGGCCGCCCCGCCGGCCGTCGCAAGCTGGAGCATCCGTGTCGGGTGCGGCCAGTCATGCCAATCCGGCGTGAACGGCCGATGGAGGATGGCCGCCCACTTCATCGCCTCGAACATCGACAGGCCATCGTTGCAGCTCGCCGCGTCGGTTCCGAGCGCCACGCGGGCGCCAGCCCGCAACAGCTCCGGCAGCGGCATCCGCCCGCTGCCCAGGGCGCGGTTGCTAGCCGGATTGTGGACCACCATCGCGCCGGCCCGGGCCACCAGCTCGATCTCGCCCGGTGTCGGCCAGACCAGGTGCGCGAGCACGGTCTCCGATCCGAGGAGGTCCAGCTCGGCCAGGTGCTCGAGCATCGGTCGCCCCCACCGCCGCTGGGCTTGCTCCCGCTGAGGGGCGGTCTCCAGGGCATGGGTATGGAGCCGGGTCCCGAGTCGACGCGCCAGGGCAACGCACCCGGCGTAGAGCGGGTCAGAGCAACGCTGAGGGCCCGATGGCCCAACTTGAGCGGCGATCCGCCCCGCCCGCCCATGCCAGCGTGCGTGGAAGCGCCCGACCAGCTCGAGCTGGTCTTCCAGTCGCGCGATCGGGATCGGGTTCCCCGACGTCGCTAGGGGGATGGTGTCTTCCAGCCGCAAATCGGCGACAACGGGCGCAATCGCGGCGCGTATCCCGGCCTCGACGTATCCCTCGGCGATCGCGTCGAGCCCTTCATCCGCCGCGGCCGTCTCCAGCCGCACCATGTCGACCACGCTCGTGACACCGCCCAGGAGCATCTCGGCCGCGCTGAGGCGCGCCCACAGCCCGAGCTCGGTCGGGGCGGCGCCGCGGCCCGCCCCGTTCGCCAGGCTCCACAGCTCGAGCGGCTCCTCGTCCACCAGGCTGATGTTGGCCAGATAGGGCGAGTGGGCGTGCGCGTTGATCAGTCCCGGCATGACGAGCCCGCCGGCCAGGTCGCGGACCTCGGCACCGTCCGGCCGGGTCAAGCCCGGACCGACCGCGGCCACTCGCTCGCCGTCGATCAACACATCGGCCGCCGCGAAGCCGCGCATCGGATCGGGGTCCAGGACCAGTCCGCCGCGCAGCAGCAGCATGCCGGTCATCGAGGGCGGGGCGTGAACCAGGCCGGCGGGGTCCCGTGGAAGGCGCCTTCCAGGGCCATCCCGCAGGCGCAGCGCCGCTTGGCCGGCAGGCCCACGATCGCCGCGCGGATGGCGCGCTCGATCCCGGCGTGGAACCCACTCCCGTAGTAAAAGTCGACCATGCTGCCGGCGCCGGTGTGCTTGACGCCAGGAGCGAGGCCGGTGCAGTAGTTGATGATCGGAGCGATCGAGGCGAAGCAGATCTCCGCCTCGCGAGCAAGGATGACCTCGGGGACCAGGGGCGTCCCGACGATGTCCGCGCCCCACTGACGAAACATCCTGATCTCGGCCGCCGACTCGAAGCGCGGCCCTTCGGCGCACAGGAAGACGCCGCCGTCCTGAAGCCGCTCGAAGAGCCCCTGCCCACCCGCCAGCAAGGCCGCTCGGACTTCGCCACAAAACGGCTCGGTCATCTCCACCCGGACCCAGATGTCGTCGGCATCGAAGAAGGTCTTCGGCCGCGTGTGGGTGAAGTCGATGAAGTCGACGGACACCAGGACCGCGCCAGGCGGCAGGGCCGGGTTGGCCGAGCCGATGGCGTTCTGAGAGATCACCCGCTCGACCCCTAAACTCCGAAGGGCCCACAGATTGGCGCGATAATTGATACGATGGCTCGGCAACGCCAGGTCCCGACCGTAGCGCCACAGACAGGCGACCGTCCGTCCCTCGACCCGCGCCAGGTCGACCGACGCGTCACCCCAGGGTGTCGAGACGCTTCGCGCCTCGGACTCCCGGAGCCACTCGGGCGAGAAGAACGACGAGATGACGGCAACCTGGATCGGCTCGGCGCTGGCGCTCACGACACAGTGTAGGTATATAGGTGCAGTCACGCAATAACACGGCGCTGCTGAGCGAACGAAGGAGGAGGGGATGGGCACACGGCGGATGTCGGCGAAGGCGCACCGGACGAGCACGGTCCGCCCGCCCGACTTTGACGAGTTCTGGGCGGCGATCATGGCCGAGGCGGATGCCATCCCCCTCAACCCGACGCTGGAGCACGTCCCACTTCGCTCGACCGAGGAGGTCGACGTCTACGAGATCCACTACGATAGCCTCGACCACCTGCGCATCGCTGGCTGGTACTGTGCGCCGAAGGCCAGCTACCTGCCGCCGCCCTACCCGGCCTTGCTGATCGTGCCCGGCTACATCTCCGAGCCGACCCTGCCGAAGTCCTGGGCCAGGATGGGCTACGCCGCTGTCGGCGTCGCGCCGCGGGGGAAGCTCCGCTCCAATAGCCACTTCAACCCCGGCTATCCCGGCCTGCTGGTCAGCAACATCCTCGATCGGCACACCTACGCATACCGCGGCTTCTACGTCGATGCCTGCCGCGCCGTCGACTTCGTGCGCAGCCGGCCGGAGGTGGACCCTGAGCGGATCGGCGTCCACGGCACCAGTCAGGGCGGCGCCCTGACGATCATCACGGCGGCGCTGCGGCGAGACTCCGTCACCTGCGCGGCGGCGGGGGCGCCGTACCTCTGTGGCCTCATGGATGCCGCCACGCTGACCCACACCTACCCGTACGAGGAGATCAACGAGTACCTGCGCCGATACCCCGAGCGGGAGCCGCTGGTCCGCGAGACGGTCGCCTACTACGACGGCATCAACTTCGCGCCGCTCATCCGCTGCCCGACGCTGGTGTACATCGGGCTCGAGGACGACGTCTGCCCCCCAGAGACCGGCTACGCCCTCTTCAACGCCATGACCGGTCCGAAGGAGCTCCACCCGACCCCGCACTGCGCCCACGACGCGGGCGGCTACTGGGAGACCCCGAAGG
>JACCZL010000041.1 GCA_013695975.1 Chloroflexota bacterium | reverse complement strand
CGAGCCCCCACCTGGATCGCGTCGCGCGGCTCGCTCAAGACGCGGGCGTGCCCCTGATGGTAACCCCGCGGGCGATCATGAACTGGGGGTTCCCGTACCTGCCGGCCGCCGACGTCAGCCCGTTGCTGGCCCGCTTCCCGTCGCTGCGCCTGCTGCTCTGTGGCGTGAACCGGGTCGACTTCGCGGCGGCGGTCGACCTGGCCCGTTCGGGCGACGTCTACCTCGAAACCTCCTGCCTCCAGGAGCTTGGAGCTGTGGCCGCGGCCGTCGCGCAGCTCGGCCCCGAGCGCGTCCTCCTCGGGACCGGCCTGCCGATCCAGTACGCCGCGTGCGGCGTGGCGAAGGTGGCACACGCACGGCTGGCTGACGAGGACCGCCGGCGAGTCCTCGGCGCCAACTCCGCGGCCCTCTTCGGCATCGCCGAGCCGTCGTCCGAGGCGCTGTAAAGCGGCAAGACGCCGGCGGTGCCCGGCCGTTCCCTCGGTGGACACTGATCCACCACAAAGTTGAGGCACACCCCTGATCGGAGGGGGCGCCCGATACCGTACGCATGGCAGAACGCCGACGGGGGAAGCGCCTGTGTCCCCCGTCGGCGCGCCTGTCCGACTGCCAGATGCCTTGCCGCGCTACGATGCCGGCTGGACCAGGGGGCGCGGGTCGAAGAAGACCCGGAGCGCCGCGATCCGGCCGTCGCGGACCGTGATCCATTGCGCGATCGGTAGGGTGACCGCCGGGCTGGCGAGGGCGAGGTCGTAGATTTGGCAGACCTCATCGCCCTCGACGATCACCACCCGGCGCTCCATGCCGGTCATGGTCGCCGTTGTCTTCTCCAGCCCCTCGATGTAGCCCTCGGCGGTGTCGGTGGTCCCCAGGGCTCCCACGAACGTCACGTCGTCGTGCAGGAGGGGGCGCATGGCGGCGAAGTCTTTCCGCGCCTGCGCGGCGAAGTAGCGATCGACGACCTCGCGGGCGTTGCTGGTGGTCATGGCGTTTCCTCCCTCGTTTCCAGGTGCGGCGCGGGGCGCAGCCGCGAGTCGGCCCCATCCCACGAGTATACGGACCGAATGGTGACACCCCCAGGTCACCGTTCGGCGTAGTGTGCGGCGAGCTCGCGGGCCGCCTCCAGCACCCGCGGGCGCAGATCGTCCGGCGCGAGGGCCCGCGCCTCGGTGCCGAGGCCCAGCAGGATGCGCACCAGCCAGTCGTACTCCGCCGGGCGCAGGCGCAGGCTGAGCAACCCCTCCCGGGAACCGTCGGCTGTACTTGTTGGTCTTGATGATCGTTGCGATACGATATCGGAGGAAGCGAACCCCGGGACGAGGCGGGTCGTGGCCGTAGACACCAGGAGCAGCATCAGACAAGACCTGCGCCGCTTGAAGCAGGCCGTGGAAGACGCCGTCGAGGCCGATTCGTCCTCGCTCGGCGAGATCCGCTCCGTGCTCGTCAATGCCCAACAGGCAGTCCAGGCCCTTCGGTCCGATGGGGAGACCGGCGCTTACGTGGTCCCCATTCCGGCTGAGCGCATGCGCGAGTACTTCCCTGTGACTGACTGGCCAGGCCGAGATCCGACGCCAGACCAGATGGCAGCGGCCAATGCACGCTGGGAAGCGGCCCTGGAGCGCGGTCGGCAGCACCGGAAGGAAGCGCTGGAGCAGCTCGGGCCCGTCCTGACGTCACGCCAGGTGGCCGAGCGCCTCGGCGTGAGCACCGTTACCGTCAACGACTGGCGACGAAGGGGCAAGCTGCTCGCGGTACGGTTCCACCATCACCAGTACGTCTATCCAATCTTCCAGTTCGCCGCTATACCATCTCGAGGTGAACAAGGCGTGCTGCGCCACCTCGAGGAGATCCTCAACCTGTTGCCAACCGCGTCAGCCTGGGCCAAGGCCCAGTTCTTCCTGACGAAGGCGCCCTTCCTCGGCGGGCGGACTCCACTGGTCATGCTCCGCTCCGGTAAACGGCGCGACATCGAGCGCGTTCGGATGCTAGCACCACACATGGGAGAGATGGGCTCATAGCCCCACCCTCTCGACATCGGCCTCGGCGCCAGCGATGCCGTTCAGTTCGAGCGCTGGGGCGTGTTGGGCGGTCCGATCAAGGATGACCCGCGGGCCGAGACCGATCGGATCACGCGGCGATTCGGCATCGACGTGCTTCCGGACGTGTGATGCGCTCTGCGACAGCAGGGTCAATGCAGCAGGCGGTCAGACGCGGAGGCGGGGGGCGACGGCGTCGCCGACGGAGTTGAGCGCGAAGATCGTGGCGACGAGTGCGACGCCTCATCGTCCGGTCAGGCAGTCGGAGTGGCAGGCGCGAGAGTCAGGCGCGGGTGCTGAAGGTCCAGGCTGTCGAGCAGCGGGCTGACCCGCTCGAGGGTGTCGACCAGGTCGCGGAACGAGGCGAGTTGCTCGGAGCTGAGACGCCCTTCCTCGTGAGCCTCGGTCACTTCCCCGAG
>JACCZL010000030.1 GCA_013695975.1 Chloroflexota bacterium | reverse complement strand
GACGTGGAGCTCGCGTTCGTTCAGGACCAGATAGTCGAGCCCTCGCAGCAGTTCGTCCGGCAGTGGCTGGGCCGGGCTCGGGTTCAGGAAGAGGGTCACCCCCGCCGCGCGGCCAAGCTGCGCCGCGCGGAGCGTGGCCTCCATCGGCACCTCGAGTTGCAGGAGCAGCACCTGACTCGACTCGATCCGCACGCGAGCCGTTTCGATCTCGGCCGCGCCGAGCTGACCGTTCGCACCCGGGGCGACCACGATCGTGTTCATGCCCTCCCTGTCGACCGTGATCATCGCCACCCCGGTCGCCGCCTCGCTGCGCGTCACGCCCGAGAGGTCCACGCCGCCGCGGCCCAGGTCGTCGAGCACCAGGTCGCCGAAGTCATCGCGCCCGACCCGCCCAACCAGCGCGACGTCGGCCCCCATCCGCGCCGCTGCGAGCGCCTGGTTGGCCCCCTTCCCGCCCCCGAACCGTTGCAGCTCGCCGCCGATTACCGTCTCGCCCGGTTGCGGCAGCGCGGCCGTTCCGACCACCAGGTCCAGGTTGATGCTACCCACCACGGCGACCCGCGCAACCATCACGACCCTCCTACCCGATCCGAACCCGAGTTTCCCAACCTGGGGTACAATGCTCGATGTCGGCTGAGATCGCAACCGCACAGCGCACGGAGGGTCGGCACGATGACGACGACACGAGTGAAGCTGGCATACGGGAGAAGTGGGCTCGACGTCGAGCTGCCGGAAAATCGCTCGACGGTCATCGAGCCCCGCTTCCTCGAGGGCCTCCCCGACGAAGCAGCCGCCCTCCGCCGCGCCCTCCGCGACCCGATCGAGTCTGCCCCCCTGCGCGAGCGCGTCTCGGCCGGCGCCAGCGTCGCCATCGTGGTCTGCGACATCACCCGTCCGATGCCGAGCGCGCGGGTCCTGCCCGTGCTGCTGGCGGAGCTCGACCACGTTGACCCCACTCGCGTCACCATCTTCATCGCCACTGGCACCCATCGTGCCAACAGCCCCGAGGAGCTCGATCGGATGCTCGGGCGCGAGGTCGCTCGAAGCTACCGCATCGTCAATCACGACGCGTTCGACCTGGCCACCCACAAGCACCTCGGCCAGACGTCCTCCGGCGGCCCAATCTGGATCGACCGCGACTTCCTCGAGCACGACGTCAAGATCCTGACCGGCTTCATCGAGCCCCATTTCTTCGCCGGCTTCTCCGGCGGACCGAAGATGGTCGCGCCCGGGCTAGCCGCGCTCGAGACGGTCCTCCACCTGCACGGCGCGCCGATGATCGCTCACCCCGACGCTCGCTGGGGCGTGACGGTCGGTAACCCGATCCACGATGACGTCAGGGAGATCTCGCGGATCGTGCAGCCAGACTTCACCCTCGACGTGACGATCAACAAGGACCACCAGATTACCGGCGTCTTCGCCGGGGAGCTGTTCGCGGCCCACCGTCAGGGCTGCGAGTTCGTGCGGCAGACCGCGATGCAGCCCGTAGCCACACCGTTCGAAGTCGTCGTGACGACCAATAGCGGCTACCCGCTCGACCTGAACCTGTACCAGGCCGTCAAGGGTATGTCCGCCGCCGCCCAGATCGTCCGCCAGGGCGGCGCGATCATCGCCGCTGCCGAGTGCTCCGAGGGCCTGCCCGACTTCGGCAACTACAAGGACATCCTCCGCATGGGCGACTCACCGGACGACCTGCTCGAGCTGATCAACCGCCCGACCTTTCGGATGCACGATCAGTGGGAGGTCCAGGTCCAGGCCCAGATTCAGCGCAAGGCGCGGGTCCACCTCAAGGCAGACGGGCTGAGCGACGAGCAGATCCGAGGCGCCCACCTCGATCCCTGCCGCGATGTCGCGGAGACCGCGGCGCGCCTGCTCGCCGACTACGGACCCGATGCCCGCCTGGCCGTCCTCCCCCAGGGCCCCCAGACGATCCCCTACGTCGCCTGAGAGGACCGCTGCCCCCTCGGGAGCCAGCGGTCCAAACCCTCCTCCGTCCCCCCCGCCGGCACGTACTCGAGGGCCACGAAGCCGCTGTACCCGCTCTGGTCGATCGCCTCGAGCACGTTCGGGTAGTTGATCTCGCCCGTGCCCGGCTCGTGGCGACCAGGCACGTCGGCGATCTGGATGTGGCCGATCCGCTCGACGTTTTTCTGGATCGTCTCGATCAGGTTCCCTTCCATCATCTGCATATGGTAGACGTCGTACTGGAAGGTCACGGCCGGGCTGTTGACCTCGTCGACGATCGCAAACCCGAGCCTGGATGTATCAAGGAAGTAGCCAGGCGTCTGGATCGTGTTCAGCCCCTCAGACATCAGCATGATCCCGGCGTCCTCAGCCAGAGGCGCCGCGCGCCGTAGGTTCTCCACGGCAGCCCGCCGCCCATCGGCGAAGCTCACGCCCGGCGGTAGCTTCCCCGCCAGCGCGTTGAGTCGCGTCGTCCCCAGCCGCTTCGCGATGCCGATCGCCTCCTTGACGCTCTCGTGGAAGCGATCTTTCCGAGCAGGATCGCAGAGGTACCCGCGCTCGCCCCCAGCGAAGTCGCCGGCGTCAGTATCGAACAGGATCATCTCGAGCCCGTTCTCTTTCAGCTCGCGCTCGATCTGATCGAGGTCGTAATGAAACGGGAACAGCATCTCCACCTGGGTGAATCCGGCCTCCGCGGCCTTCTTGAACCGCTCCATCACCTCGTACTCGGCGAACATCAGCGACAGGTTGGCAGCAAAACGCATCGTCGTTCCTCCTCGTGGGTCAGGCCGCCGCGCGGGCAGACCCGAGCCGCCTCCGCGAGAGGCCGGCAAGTGCCCGACGGCTGGCGCCGACGTAGCCGCCCACCAGAAACGCCGCCAGCGCCGGGGCGTAGATGAGCGTGTTGTACCAGAAGTGGAGGTAGACGACAGGCACCCAGTGGCCGAGGATGCCGGGCGTCCCGTTGAGCCCGCTCTGCGAGAACTGCCACATCTTCACGACATGCTCGACGGTATGGTAGCTCTGGAGCACGAGCGACAAACCGAGTAGCCCCAGCACCAGCGACGCTCGGCGTGGGATCGCCGCGCGGTTGCCGCGTGCCCCGAGGTACACGGCCGCGAGCAAGCCGAGGAAGGCCGCGTTGTACACCATGTGGACCGGCTCGATGTCGAAGACGCTCCCGAGCACGCCGGCGCCGTTTGCGACCCCGAGCACCGACCGCTGGACCACCTGGACCACGTGCTCGACCTGGTGGAACCCCTGCAGCAGCACCGCCTCGAGGAACAGCAGTGCGGTCGCCTGTGGCGTCAGCTCCCACCGAGCAGAGAAGCCGAGGGAGCGGCGAGCGCCCGCGAGGGTCGAGGACGCCGAGCCGTGAACCGTGCGGCGACGCCGAACCGCCAGCGTGCCGGTCGCGGCCACCAGTCCGAACAGGAGCAGCCCCTTCGGTACGCCCCCCTCACCCAGCCGCTGCAAGTAGCGCCCACCACTCATCGCGCTCGGCGGCGGACCGCTGCCTGCAACCGGTCGGAACGTGTTGAAGTCGTCCGAGCACCGCCACGGGGCCGGAAGCCCGCGGAGATCGTGGACGTTCGACACGTCGGCTTGACCCGGCGCGAGGTCGAAGACCGGGTCGGCCGTCATCTCGTCGGGCGAGATCCGGGTGTACAGACGGGTCAGATACGGGTACTGCTGAACCAGCAGCTTCAGGGCGTCGTCCGATGGCGGGTTGATCGCCGTCGTTGGTCCAGCAAACTCCGTCACGAAGGCCCGCCCGCCGGCCTGGTCGACCGCGTCCGAGACGACCCGGAGGTAGTCATTCCGACCGAATGGCGTGAAAGAAACCTCCGAGTCGGCGATCTTGATCGGTACGAAGTTGAGCGGCGCGGCCTGAGCACTGCCGAAAACCCAGACCAGGACTGGCATGTCCGGGGTCGCGGCGACGGCCGTCAGGCGCAATGGGATCATCGGCAGCCGCGACTCGTAGGTGAGCTTGACCGGCACAATGTCCCGCGAGTTCTGGCCCTGCCGCAGCCGC
>JACCZL010000006.1 GCA_013695975.1 Chloroflexota bacterium | reverse complement strand
AGATCCTACGCGCCGCCGAGGCGCGATTCACCCCGCGTCAGGACACTGACTGGCGCGTCGTCATGACGCGCGTCATCCCGTTGGGATGGGGTCCCCCGCCCTGCTACGACTCACCCGAGCGAGCAGGTTCGGCCGGGTCAATTGTACGAGTGCCTTTCACGTCTCTCGGTCGCAGATTCTGAGGATCGAGCCTCGCTGCGCGACGATGTGCGGAGAGGCCTTGGCGAGACCAGCGTGCAGAGGGCCTCGGTTGCCCTCGTGGTCCGAGTCGCCAACAACGTCGGGAGTATACCAGTTTGATCCGACCCGTCTGCCGCTTTCCACCACGTCGCGGTCCCCGGAGACGCCGGGTGGTGACCGCGAGCGGGCGAGCGAGCTACACTGCGCCAAGCGGCCGGCGACGCGTCCAGGCCGCTCGGGAGGGGATATGGCTACGGTCAACTCGGTCCTCGGGCCGCTCGATACCGCCGACCTTGGATTCACGCTGACCCACGAGCACGTCGTGACCGCCTCGGCCGGCATCTTGCAGACCTACCCGGAGCTGTTCGGCGACCTCGACCGCTTCAAGGAGCAGGCCGCCGCGACGCTGATCGAGGCGCGCGACGGCGGCGTGCGGACGAGCGTCGATCTCTCGACGCTCGACCTCGGCCGCGACGTCCGCCTGCTGGCCGACCTCGCGCGGCGGACCGGGGTCAACATCATCGCCGCGACCGGCATCTGGCGCGACGTCCCGCGCGCCCTCTGGAACCGCACCCCGGACGAGATCGCCGCGCTGTTCGTGCGCGAGATCGAGGTCGGCATCGAGGGCACCGGCATCAAGGCCGGCATCATCAAGGTGGCCAACGACGCCGAGGGCGTCACGCGCGAGGGCGAGGTCATCCTGCGCGCCGCCGCCCGCGCCGCCAAGGCGACCGGCGTCCGCATCTCGACCCACACCTACGCGCCGAACCGCGTCGGCGAGCAGCAAATCGCCGTCTTCGAGGACGAGGGGCTCGACCTGGGCCGCGTCTACATCGGCCACAGCAACGACACCACCGACCTCGACTACCTGCTCGGCCTGGTCCGCAAGGGCGTCTGGCTCGGGCTCGACCGCCACCAGACCAGCATGCCGATCGGCCCCGACTGGGGGGGCCGCGCCGAGACGCTCGCCCACCTCATCAAGGCCGGCGTCGGCGACCGCCTGATGGTGTCGCACGACTGGTCGGTGCTCGGAGTCAGCCGCACCTCGGATCCGCTCCTCAGCCGAAGCTACAACCCGGACGGCTGGTTGTTCGCGACGCGCAACGTGTACCCGCGCCTCCGCGAGCTCGGCGTCAGCCAGCAGCAGATCGACGCGCTCAACGTGGACAACCCCCGCCGCTTCCTCGGCGGCTGACGTTGGCGGCTGACGTACGTCGGCCTACCCCTCGTCCGGGCTCAGGCCCTCCAGGCGCACCGGCTGGCCGGTCCGCTCCGACTCGTACACGGCCTGGAGGATCGCGACCGACTTCTTGCCCTCGTAGCCGTCCACCAGCGGTCGGCGGCCGGTCCGGATCGACTCGACCAGGTCGGCGATCTGGCGGGCGTGGTAGTTCGGCTCGCCGGGCGCCTTGAACCGGTACGGCGTCGTCCAGCACGACGTCGGCCCGCCCACGCCGACCGCGGAGGTGTCGGTGCGGAACATGTACTCGCCGCGCTCGACGTGCTCGGCCAGCGAGCGCTCCACCGTGCCCTCCTCGCCGGGGATCGTCCAGACGTGGTTGTAGCCCACCGACCCCTCCGGCTCCTCCATCACGCCGACCGAGTGCCCCTGCGAGCCGTGGATCACGAACGAGTTGTGCGACCAGCGGGCCGACGTCGTGCCCGTCAGCACGCCGAGCGCCCCGCTCTTGAAGCGGATGAGCGCGGCGGCCGTGTCCTCCACGTCGATGTACGGGTGGGTGAGGTTCGCCCAGCGGCCGACGACCTCCACGGGGTCGCCGCCCATGAACCACTGGAACATGTCGATCGTGTGGATGCCCTGGTTGGTGAGCACGCCGCCGCCCTCGTGCTCCCAGGACCCGCGCCACGCGTCGCGCTCGTAGTAGGCCCGGGTGCGGAAGAAGCTCACCTGGCCGATGCCGAGGACCGGCACGCCGATCTGGCCCGCGTCGATGGCCGCCTTCGCCTTGAGCGCGGCCGGCCAGTAGCGCCGCTGGAACACGGTCGCGAGCGTGCGCCCGGTCTCGCGGGCGGTCGCGATCATCTGGTCGGCCTCGGCCGGGTCCACCGTCATCGGCTTCTCGACGATCACGTGCTTGCCGGCCCGCATGCACCGAATCGCCAGCGCGGCGTGGCTCTTGTGCGGCGTCGCGACGGAGATGAGCTCGACGCTCGCGTCGGCCAGCACATCGTCCAGGCTCGTATACGCGCGGCAGCCGTACTGCTCGGCGATGGGCCCGAGCCGATCCTCCTGGCTGTCGCAGAC
>JACCZL010001013.1 GCA_013695975.1 Chloroflexota bacterium | reverse complement strand
ACGCTCAGGCGATCCAGGACGGTGACCAGACAGGCGCCGAGATCGCATGGTGCTGTCCGCGGCTCGAATGCTCCGGCCTGGATGCGTGAGACGTCGAGAAGATCGTCCAGCATCCGAGCCATCGCGGTGGCTCGGGTGTGAATCTGGACCAGCCCGTCCGCCACCTGTCCGAGGTCTGGCGCCGAGCCGCCGACGTAGCGATTCAAGAACTGCGCGTAACCTATGATGGCGGTCAGCGGGCCTCGGAGGTCGTGGCTGGCCACGGCGATGAACTCCTCCTCGAGTCGGTCGAGAGCCTCGAGGGCGGCGGTGCGCTCATCAGCCAATCGTCGTAGCGCGTCGCGCTCCTCTGCCATCCGCCTCAGCTCGGCGCTGAGCTCGGTCAGTCCAGCATCCTGTGGGCACGTCTCTGGCGCACCGAGGGCTCTGGCGCGTGTGTCGACCACAGAACCGTTATCACTTGTCATCACGCCAGCTCCTTCGTCCCGGTAGACATGTAGGACGGACTACCCCGCCGGATCAGTGGCGACGAAAGGAATCGTGAAGTGGAACATGGCGACCCCGCCGCTGGACGACTCGGCCCAGATGCGCCCGTCATGCGCCTGCACCAACGCTCGAGCAAGGGCCAGGCTCAAGCCGGTCCCCGCCGAGCCCTCCGGCGTGCCGGGGGCGCGTGAGCGAGCCGGTTCGCCGCGGTAGAACGGATCAAAGGCGCGCTCCATCTCCTCCGAGCCCAAGCCGGCCCCACTATTGACGACCGACACGCGCGCTTCCGACCCGTCGACTTGCGCCTCGACGCGGGCGAAACCGCCGGAGGGCGTGTAGCGCAGCGCGTTGTCAATCAGATGGCGCAGCACGCCCTGAAGCTGGACCGGGTCGGCCGCGACCGGCGGGATACCGGGCTCGATCCGCTGCTCCAGTGCGACGCCACGATCTCGCCCTTGCGCATCATAGACTGCCAACGTCTCTGAGACCAGCTCCGAGAGATCGGTGGGGACGCGCTGCAGCTCCAGCGTCCCGCTCTCTATCTGGCTGAATCTGAACATGTCGTCGATCAGCCGGCTGAGATGCTGCACTTCACCGCGGATGACCTGGAGATAATGCCGGACCTCGTTCGGATCTGAGACCACGCCTTCGGCGATGGCTTCGACCATCGCTCGGGTCGTGGCCAGCGGCGTGCGCAGGTCGTGCGAGACGGCGGCAAGGAGCTGGCGGCGACTGGCTTCAAGCTCGCGCTCGCGCGCAAAGGCGGCCTGCACCCGATCGGCCATGTAATCGAATGTCCGACCCAGGCGCGCAACCTCGCCCGAACCGACGGCGCCCACCCGAGCGCCCAGGTCGCCGCCAGCCAGCCGCGCGGCCGTGTGTCCCAGCGCATTGAGCTCCCTCATCAACGCGGCCGCCACGCTGTACCCGAACGTGATCGAGATGACGGCGGCGAAGGCCAGCATCAGGGCGAACAGCGGCAGATCCGCGCTGTTCAGGAACATCAGCATGGAGGCGGCCAGCACGTTGACCAGCCCCATTAGCAGGCCAATCCCGTTGGTGAGGGCGATCCGAAGTTGAAGACTGCCAACTCGGCCGCTGACCAGGCGCACCAAAGCCGCGCCAAGCAGGAGCGACCCAGCGCCGGACAAGGACAGCACCACCGCCAGTCGCATCAGGCCCGCCTGCGGCGTGCCGGCCACGAGCATGGCCAGGACCAGCACGACGGCGACCGTCAGCGCCAGCACGGCGCCGACGAGCAGCGGACCGGTTCTCACACCACTACTGACGGATCGAACTTGTAGCCCAGGCCCCAGATCGTCTTGATGTGCATCGGTCGCTCGGGGTCGAGCTCCAGTTTCTCCCGCAGGCGCCGGACGTGCACCGTCACGGTGCTTGGGTCGCCGACGTAGTGCCGGTCCCAGACCGCGTCGAGCAGGTCGGCGCGGCTCAATGGCTGCCCCGCCTTCGCCATCAGATGATGCAGCAGGTCGAACTCCTTCGGGCTCAGCCCGACGGCTTCGCCGCGGACCTCGCAGGTTCGGCTGCGCGGGTCCAGCACGACCTCGCCGCCGCGCAGCCGCCCGTCGGGCCTCGGCGGCTGCGTATCCAGCTTGACCCGCCGGAGCTGCGCCTTGACGCGGGCCACCAGCTCGCCCGGACTGAACGGCTTGACCACGTAGTCGTCCGCCCCG
>JACCZL010000998.1 GCA_013695975.1 Chloroflexota bacterium | reverse complement strand
AGGCACGCCAGAGCGTGCCGCCCCCGCCGCCAAGGAGCCTCCGTGAGGAGCGGCTGGCGGTTGTCCGACCGAGCGTGGCCGCGATCGTCGCGACGGTGGTCACGATCGAGGCGGCGCCCGTCCCGGTGAGCGACGCCCGCGGCGTCCCTGCCCAGAACGTCGCGGCGCCCCCGGCCGACGAGGTGACCACGCAGGGCCTGATGGTCGTGCTGCTGGTGGGTCTGGTGATCGCCGGCGTCGGCGCCCTCCGACTGCTGGTCCCGCCCGGACGGGAGCCGACGGGCCACGACGTGGTAAGCTGGCTTGGCGGCGCCGCCGCCAGGCTCAAACGACGCACCGGCGGCTGACGGCGCTGCCGGGCAACGGCAAGGGAGGCAGCGAAGCGTGCGGGGACTCGACGGCAAAGTCGCGATCGTCACGGGCGGTAGCCGTGGCATCGGCAAGGGCATCGCGGAAAGACTGGCCGAGGAGGGCGCAAAGGTGGCGATCACCAGCCGTGGGGCCGACGCCCTCCGCGAGACGGCCCGCGGCATCGTCGCGGCCGGCGGGGAAGCCCTGGCGATCCCCGGCGACGCCGGCCTCAAGGACGACGTCGAGGCGATGTTCAAGCAAGTCCTGGACGCCTGGGCAACGATTGACATCCTGGTCAACAACGCCGGCTGGGCCTCGCCGATCGCCCACATCCTTGAGATGGACGAGGAGCACTGGGACACCGTGATCCAGACCAACCTCAAGAGCATCTATCTTCACAGCCACCGCGCGGCCAACATCATGGTCGACCAGGGCAAGCCCGGCTGCATCGTCAACATCAGCTCCTTCGCGGCGGCCCGCTCTCACCGCTACATGGCCGCCTACGACGCCACCAAGGGCGGCATGGAGTCAATGAGCCGTACGATGGCGATCGACCTGGCCCCGTTCGGGATTCGGATCAACGTCGTCCAGCCGGGCGCGATCCACACCGAGGAGTACGATCCCCAGGGCCCCAAGGCCAAGGCCCGTCGCGGCCAAACCGTGCCTCTCGGCCGCGTCGGCGAGCCCGAGGATGTCGCCGGCGCCGTCGCGTTCTTCGCCTCAGACGACGCCGCCTACATCACCGGCCAGGTCATCGCCGTCGACGGCGGCATGCTCGCCCAGCTCCGCTCCCCCCAGGTCGACGCGCCCCTGCCCGATTCGGTCAAGGCCCGACTGAAGCAGAGTTAGCGGAGGTTCACGGCATGGTGCGTCTAGCCTCCGCGCGGCGTCGGGCTCGGCACGCCCGGTCAGCGCGAGAAGCTGCGCGTAGCCGCCGCGTCCTGGATGCGCCGCCACGCCGCGCGCTCCGCCGCTTCCGTTTCAGAGACCGGCTCGGCGAACTGGGCCTCCATCGCCTGCTCCTGCTGGCGGGCCAGCCAGAGGGCCAGGGCATCCTCGATCACCCGACTTCGGTCGGTTTTCGGGTTCTCGGCCACGAAGGTATCGACGGCTTGGATCAAGTGTGGGGCGCCGGTAACGCTGATCCTCGTACGCTGGCGCCGCACTTCACGCTGGGCCATGGTGTCGCTCCGATCGACCCTTCAGATCTCGGACGGAATGTAGCACAGCCGCGAGCGGCCGTGTGGTCGTACCCTCAAGGTTCCGCACATGGAGGCGTGAGGGCATCACGCTATCGAGGTGTGTCATGGTGGTGAGGCGCTACCGTTTCGTCCAGGTCGACGTCTTCACTCGGCGGCCCTTCGGCGGGAATCAACTGGCCGTCTTCCCTGAGGCCGAGGGGCTCTCGGACGCCGAGATGCAGCAGATCGCCGCCGAGATGAACTACTCGGAGTCGACGTTCGTCTTCCCGCCGGACGATCCGACCGCCGACGCGCGGGTGCGGATCTTCACGCCGGGCATGGAGCTGCCCTTCGCCGGCCACCCGGTCGTCGGGACCGGCTACGTCCTGGGCCTGGAGCGCGGCGCCCGCGCGCTGACGTTCCAGCTCGGAGTCGGTCCCCTGAAGGTGACCAGCGACCCCGGCGACGGCCGCGTCGGGAGCGCCCGAATGGAGCAGCCGCTGCCGAGCTTCCGGCCGGCCGAGGCGGACCGGTCCACGTTGGCCGAGATCGTCGGGCTAGCGCCGGAGGACGTGTTCGAGGCCTCGCCGCCGGAGATCGGCTCGGCCGGCGTGCCGTTTCTGTATCTGCCGGTGCGGTCGCTCGACGCGATCGGCCGGGTTCGGCCGAATCCTGACGCCATGTCCCGATTCTTCGGCGACGACGACCACCCGGCGGTGTACATCTTCACCACCGAGACGGAGTCGCCGGAGGCGTCGGCGCACGCCCGCATGTTCAGCCTGCTGCTCGGCAAAGACGTCCGCGAGGATCCGGCCACCGGCGGCGCCTCCGGCCCGTTCGGGGCCTACCTGGTCCGCCACGGCCTGCGCCCGCCAGGTCGGCTGCTCCTGGAGCAAGGCTACGAGATGGGCCGCCCCAGCCAGATCGAGGTCGAGATAGCGCTACGGGATGGCAAGATCAGCCAGGTCGCCGTCGGGGGCGGCGTGGTCATGATGGCCGAAGGGGAGCTGCTGGTCTGATTCCGTAGGGGCGGGGTCTTCCCGTCCTTGTCCAAGGGCGGGGAGACCCCGCCCCTACGGATCGGTCGCTCGCAGCTCGGCGCCGGCCAGCTCCTCGAAGATCGTGGCGATGGCGGCGGTGTCCCAGGTGCCGCGGCCCTTGGCTCGGGCCGACGAGCGGAGCTGCTGGACCAGCGCGCCGATCGGGAGGGCCGCGCCGACGTCCGAGGCCAGGTCGATCGCCAGGCGGGCGTCCTTGTACTGGAGGTTGAGGGCAAAGGAGGGCGGGTCGAAGTTGCGCGCCAGGACCTTGGGGCGGACGAGCGATTCGAGGGTGGCGTTGTTGCCGCCGGTCGTCGCCAGCACGGCTAGCATCGTCTCGGGCGCCAGCCCGGCCTTCATGCCCAGCACCAGCGCCTCGCACGAGGCCGCCATCGTCACACCGCCCAGGAGGTTGTTGACCAGCTTCATCGTCGAGCCGGTCCCGTTCGGGCCACAGTGGTGGATGTCGGTGGCGATGTTCTCGAAGACCGGCCGGCAGGCCTCGAGGTCCTCAGCCGCGCCGCCGACCATCAGGACCAGCTCGCCGCTCTCGGCCTGGGGGCCCGCGCGGGCCATC
>JACCZL010000994.1 GCA_013695975.1 Chloroflexota bacterium | reverse complement strand
TGAGAATGAGGGTGGACCCGTCGACATCGTGGAGCTCGCAGCGGTGAAACCAGAACTGCGCGCGATTGTTGGCCAGGTGCTTCTGAACCTCGGGCCAGCGGGCGCGGACGTCTCCCAGATCGAGCGCAGAACCATCCACGGACTGTTCCGATCGTGGCTCGAGGGGCGTCGGTGGTGCGCTGACAACGGTGGACTGCGCGGTCACCGGCGCAACCATCGCCGCCGCGATCGCGCCGGCGGGGACCTCGTCAGGCATCGGCCCGACACCTGACGAGCGCTCGGCCTCGCTCATGCCGTTGGGAGGTCGAGCAGGGAGCGCTGGAGGCTGGGCGTCCATCGCTCTCGGCGTCTCCACCCGGCCGACGACGTCCTCCACTTTCGGGGCCTCGGTCGGAGAGTCGGCTGGTTGACGACCGGGCTGAGCCCGAGTGCGTCGGGGCGGTGCTGGAACGGCATCGACCGGCGCCTCCCAGCCGCCCAGGAGCGTCAGCTCGATTTGCACGAGGAGCTGGGCCGGGTCGCGGAAGCGGGCGAGGGCGTCGCCGAAGCCCTGGACAAGGTCGCGCAGGCGGGGCGCCTCCCATGCGGTCGCGTGCTCCTCCAGCCACTCGAGCTCCTCGGCGGGGAGCTCCGCCCGCAGCCCTGCGCTGGCGCCATAGCGCAGCAGCAGGAGCCCACGCAGATAGATCAGGCTATCGCCGACGTAGGTCCGTGGGTCGACGCCGTGCTCGAGCGCGCGGTTCAGCTCGTCGAGGGCATCGCCGACGCGATCCTCGCCGAGGGCATCGAGGAAGGGACGGACCGTCTCGAGACCAGCCAGACCGAGGACGTCGCGCGCGCTAGCGGCGTCAATCCGATCGCCACAGAAGGCGCGGAGCTGGTCGAGCAGGCTGATGGCGTCGCGGAGGCCGCCGCGCGCGGCGCGGGCCAGCCAGGACAGGACCATCGGCTCGACATCGACGCCCTCGCGCTCGGCGATCTCCGCCAGGCGCCCGCGGATGTCGGCGGCGGAGATGCGGTGGAAGTCGAAGCGTTGACAGCGCGAGAGAACGGTAGCGGGGACCTTGTGGGCCTCGGTCGTGGCGAGCACGAGGATCGCGTGCGGCGGCGGCTCCTCCAGGGTCTTGAGGAGGGCGTCCCAGGCCGGCTGGGTGAGCTGGTGGGCCTCGTCGAGGATGTACACCCGATAACGGGCCTCGGCCGGGGCGTAGTTGATCTTGTCGCGCAGGTCGCGGACGTCGTCGATGCCGCGGTTGGAGGCCGCGTCCATCTCGATCAGGTCGATCGCCCGCCCCTCGTTGGCGGCCTGGCAGATCGCGCAGCGCTCGTCCGGCGCGCCGTCGTCGGGGTGGAGGCAGTTGGCCGCCTTGAAGAGCAGCCGCGCTATCGTCGTCTTGCCGGTCCCACGCGGGCCGGCGAACAGGTAGGCGTGGGAGAGGGTCCCGTTGCGGACGGCGTTGCGGAGGGTCTGGACGATGTGACGCTGCCCGACGACAGCGTCGAAGGTGCGCGGCCGCCAGGCCAGGTAAAGCGCGCGACCGGTCGAACCTACCACGCCAGCATTATAGGAACGTTTGGTGTAGACCGTTGGCCGTCGACGTCACAGTCGTGTGTCAGCATCGCGCAGGCGGGCGATCAGGTCCGGCGAGCGGAGGTGGCACTCGGTGTGACGCTCGGAGAGCTCACGGAGGGTCCGGCCGACCTCGCGGGCGAGGGCCTCGGACAGGCGCAGCCGGACGGTGCCGGGCAGACCGCTGCGCTGGAGGTGGCGCAGGACCTTCAGGACGTCGGACGAGATCGGACGGGCGCTGGCCTCACCCGGGCCGCAGCGCGGGCAGAGCGCCCCGCCAAGGAACGGACTGAAGGCGTTCATGCCGGGGCGCAGCTCCTCGCGACAGAGCAGGCAGGTGCTCAGCGACGGGCGGAAGCCGACCAGGTCGAGTAGCTTGATCTGATAGTGGTCGACCACCAACCGAGGGTCGAGCGCTGTTTCGAGCGCCCCAAACGTCGCCGTCAGCAGGTCGAAGACCTCCGGCTGCTCGGCCTGCTCTTCGGTGAGAACATCGGCCAGCTCGGCGACGAAGTAGGCGTGCGAGGTTCGGGTCAGGTCCTCGCGCAGGCCGCGGAACGAGTCCCGGATCTCGGCCTGGGTCACGATGTCGAGCTCACGGCCACGAGCCATCTGGAGCTCGACCCGCGTGAACAGCTCGAGATGCCCGGCCAAGCGGCTGGTGGTGCGGCGGACCCCCTTGGCGACCGCTCGCAGCTTGCCCCGCTGGCGGGTAAAGAGGACGACGATCCGGTCGGCCTCGCCGAAGTCGTGGCGTTTGAGCACCACCGCCTCGGCGCGGTAGGAGCGCAACCGAGACGACGAACGCTGGCCGCTGGCCGCTGGACGGTCGTCAATCATTGGCCTTCCCGCGTTCCCCGCTCTCCATGCCCGGCAGCAGCTCGACCAGCATGACTCCCCGCTCCGGCGCGATCTCTTTGACGACGTCCTTGATGGCTGGCAGGAGCAGCTCACCCTGTTCGGTCTGCACCACGTACACGTCGTTAGCGCCGGTTTCGAGAATCTCCTTGACCATGCCGAGCTCGCGGCCGTCAACGGTCACCACCCGCAGCCCGACGATCTGATGCCAGTAGAACCGCCCGCGCGGGAGCTGCCAGGCCTCGGACTCGGGCACCTGGACCGCGACACCGCGCAAGCGCTCGGCGGCCTCGCGGTCGTCGATCCCCTCGACCTTGAGGAGGAGCTGCTGCCCATGCCCGCGCGGTGCGACTCGGGCCTGCTGGACGGCATATGGCCGCGGTGTCTCGCTCGGCCCGTGGTCCGGCGTGCTCGGCTCCGGCCGCCCCTGCTCCGGCCCGAGGTAGACGGTCTTGGTCCGACGGAAGCGCCGCGGGAACTCGGTCACGATCTCGCAGCTCAGCTCGCCGGTGGTTCCGTGGGCGCGGACCACGCGCGCGACGATCAGGAACGAGGACTGCTGACCCGGAGCTCCCGTCGGAGGGTCGGATTGGGTAGGCATGACTCAGTCCTCGGACCTGAGTCCTGAGGCCCCGTTAGATCACGTCGACGTCGACGCGGGTGCCCTGGCGGGTCGCCGACGCCTTGACCAGGCTCCGCACGGCGCGGATCACCTTGCCCTGGCGCCCGATCAGCTTGCCGACATCGTCCTCGGCGACCGTCACCTCGTAGATGGTCATCCGACCGGCGTCGACCTCTTCGACGACGACTGCCTCGGGCTCGTCGACCAGGGAGCGCGCGAGGTACTCGACCAGCTCGCGCACGAGTCTAGGCCGGAGTCGCTGCCGAGGCAGCCGCCGGCGCGCCGGCCCCGATCCCCTCGCGCGCGAGCAACCTGGCCACGCGCTCAGTCGGCTGGGCGCCCTGGCCCAACCAGCGCCGGGCCCTTTCGCCGTCGATGCGAACCGTGGCCGGATCGGTCAGGGGATCGTAGAAACCGATGATCTCGATGAACTGGCCGTCACGCGGGGCGGCCGAGTCGGCGACCACGAGCCGATAATTGGGCTTTTTGCGGGCACCGGTCCGCCGCAACCTGATCTTGAGCACGCCTGTCCTCGCTCTCGTGTCGCCGCGGCGACCTGGACTAGAACCGATCAAAAGACTCCGGAGAACCTTACCGACTCGAAGGGCGGATCGTCAAGCAGGAGGCCGCCGCGTTGACAGCGCTCGGCCACCCCCGTACACTGGCAATATGGGAACGATCATTGGAGTAGGGCGAGGCCCTGGGAAAGGTACATTCATGCGAGTGGCAGCGGTGGCCCTGCTGGGCGGGGCGATGATACTCTGGACGACTCCGGCGGTCGCGCAGACGCCTCAAGCGTCGGCCGAGCTGCGGGACGCGAACGGCCAGGTCCTGGGGACAGCGACGATCACGCAGGAGTCTGGCGGCGTTCGCGTCGTCCTGCAAGGGCGCAACATGCCGCCCGGCGAGCACGGGATCCACTTCCACGCCGTGGGGCGCTGCGACCCACCAGACTTCATGTCGGCCGGCGGACACTACAACCCGACCAGTCGGCAGCACGGGCTCCGCAATCCACAGGGCCCCCACGCCGGCGACCTGCCAAATCTCACCGTCGCCGCGAACGGGACGGCCCAGTTCACCGCCGTGAACGCCCTGTTGACCCTGAGCAGCGGGCCGACCAGCGTCTTCGACGCCGACGGCAGCGCTTTGGTCGTCCACGCCAACGCCGACGACGACGTCTCCGACCCGGCCGGCAACAGCGGCGGTCGGATCGCCTGTGGCGTCGTCCAGCGCGCCGCGGTGGCGGCCCAGCCGGCGCCGGTCCAGGC
>JACCZL010000107.1 GCA_013695975.1 Chloroflexota bacterium | reverse complement strand
CTGGCGCTCGGCCTGGCTCTCGGTGGTCTGTTGATCGCGGCCGGGAACCGGGTGTATGCCGTGCAGGGAGGGATGTCGACGCTCGCGTCGGTCCTCCCGCTCGGGTACGCGTTCGGGGCCGGCATGGTCGCGACGGTCAACCCCTGCGGCGTCCTCCTGCTGCCCTCGCTGGTGGCCTTC
This sequence comes from Chloroflexota bacterium, assembly GCA_013695975.1. Taxonomy (GTDB): domain Bacteria; phylum Chloroflexota; class UBA6077; order UBA6077; family JACCZL01; genus JACCZL01. The sequence continues at coordinate 6,205 of JACCZL010000107.1, read as the reverse complement.
TATCTCGGCCGCGGCGAGGCAGCCGAGCTGTCCGGGCGGCAGCGAGCCGGCAAGGCGCTCCTGCTCGGCCTGATGGCCACGCTCGGCTTCGTCGCCCTCTTCGCCGCCGTCGGCTTGGCCATCGGGGCGGGTGGTCGTGCTCTGATCGCCGCATTCCCGGTCGGCGGCCTCCTCGTCGGCGTCGCTCTGGCCGGCCTGGGGGCGTGGTTGGCGCTCTCCGGCCGCGGGTTCGGGATTCTGGCCGCCAGCCGAGCGATGGGCCACGTCGAGCTGCGTGACGACCTCCGCTCGCTGTTCTTCTTCGGCGTTGCGTACGCGGTGACCTCGCTGGCCTGCACGCTGCCGATCTTCCTCGTGGTCGCCGGCTCGGCCCTGGCCGCCGGGGGACCGATCGCCGCCGCCGGCCAGTTCATCAGCTACGCACTCGGCATGGGGACCGTGCTGACCATCGTCATCCTTGGAGCAGCCTTCTTCCAAGGCCTGGTCCAGCGTTCGGTTCGCCGCGTCGTCCCATACGTCCATCGTCTGGCGGCGTCGTTTCTGCTCGGGGCAGGCATCTTCGTCGTCAACTATTGGCTGACGACCGGCGGGCTGCTCCGCTAGCGCCGCGCGTCACGGATCCCCGCTGCTCGAGAATGGGTGGCGCATAGATGGCAACCGGTGGGGGGTTGGGTGATGACGAGGAGCATGGATACCAAGTCGTCCCGGCGGAGGACCGGTCCGGGTGTGCGGCCGGACGACGCCATCATTGGAGCAGTCGTCGGGGCTGGCGTGACCTACTATGGGCTGGTGGCCCATGGCTTCGGGCATCCTTCGCATTGGCTCGCGGCCGGCATCGGCGGGCTGGTCGGGGGCGTCGGGGTCTGGCTGTACGCGGAGCGCGAACGCCTGCGGGCTAGGGCGCGGCAAATCTGGCCAAGCCGGCGGTCCGAGGCGCCGTCACCATCAGCGAGCGCCCGGGACCCGGCCCCACCGAGCAAACCTACTACGAAATCCTAGTAGAATGGACGGGCCGGGTGAACGTGGGCCGGGCCGACCCCAGGGGAGCGAAGCACCACGCCATCTCCATGGCCGACCGGGCCGTGGTCGCCGCCGACCGGCGGGAGCTGAGGTGATCGTCGCGGTCCGGGATGCGCTCTTCGGCGACATACCTGCGCTGGCGGCGCTCGAGCAGGCCTCGCCTGAGACGGGACCGGTGGCGATCGAGGTGCGACCGCGGGTCGACCACTTCCGCCTCGCCGCGCGCTACCCGGGGGTCCGCGGCTACGTCGCCACGGCGCCCGATGGACCCGGGATCGTGGGGATGCTCTTCGCGAGCGTCGCTCCGACCCGACTGGACGGCGAGCTCGTCCCCGGCGCCTACCTGTTCGACCTGCGAGTGCACCCGCGCCACCGTCGGCGCGGGGTCGCCTCAGCACTGATCGGCCACGCGTGGGAGCGCGCGCGGGCCGAAGCCGGCGTCGTCGTCGCCTGGGCGGCGGCACTCGCCGGCAACGTCGCCTCCCGCCGCACCTTCCGCCGGGCCGGGTTCGATCAGGAACGGCAGCTACGGGTGCGCATGGTCGCCCCAGGCCTATCCGCCGGGCGGCCGGCCGTGGGCCTGGCCTATCGACCGGCTGCCGCCAAGGATCTGCCGTCACTCGCCGAGGCGCTCAACACCCATCACGCCGGCCACCAACTCTGGCGGCCGGTCACCGGGGCCCGCCTGGCGGACGAGCTGGCGGTGCTCCACCACGCGCCCGAGGACGTCATGCTCGCCCTCGGGCCGGACGGTGGGCTCGTCGGCGCGGCCGGCGCCTTTGACATCGGACGAGTGGCGCACCTCAGACTTCTCGGCCTCCGCGCTCTCCCCGGCGGCGCGAACTGGCTGCTCGCCCGGCTCTTCCGGCGGGTGCCACTCCGGCCGCTCCTCGTCCGCCCGGCGCTCCTACCGGCCGACGGGGCAACCGCGACCGCGGAGCTGCTCCGAGCCCTACACCGCCGCTCCCCTCGGACCACTCCGGCGCTTGCCGTGACGATCGATCCGCTCGATCCCGCCTGGCCGTCGCTCGCCCGCCTCTTCGGGGTGAGCGCTGGCATCCACCTGCTGGCCAGGAGCGATCGGCAGATCGACATGGGGCAACCTTGGCACTTCTCCTGAGACCGGGCGAGCGCATCCGCCCGGTGCGGCCGCTGCCGACCAGTTGCGCCTTGATCGATTCGGCCTCCCAGTCTACTATGGAGCCATAGTACCCTTGCGCAGCAGGTCCGGCCGGGACATCGGCCCACTGACTTGCGACCTCAGGCTGACTTGCAACCTCAGAGAGATGGGGGTCGACCCAATCGGGACCAGGGGCGGAGAGTCCGGTGACCGGCCACCGGGGCGTTCGGAGGGAATGGATGATGGACGGACATCGCACGTGGCGACGCTGGATCGGCCTCGGGCTGCTGCTCGCGGCGGTGGCCTTGACGCCGCTGTCCGCGGGCGTGGCTCGGGCCGAGGAGCGGTGGGTGCAGACCCACGTGCCGACCGAGCTCTGGTCCAACTCGGGGCCCGAGGCGATCAGCTTCGGCAAGGCCCGTCAGTTCAGCTACCTCCGGCTCCACAGCGAGCAGGTTGGCGATCGCTTCTACGTCTACAACCCGCGCAGCGACAACTTCGCCTACGTCGACGCCCAGTCTGTCGGCCCCAGCGCCGCCCCACCGGCTGATTACGGCGCGCCGCCGAAAGTGCTCGACACCATCAACCTCCCCGGCCGCGCGCTCGGCTCCGGCAGCGTCTGGCGCGACCCGATCGACGCCGAGGACGCCTGGCTGCGAAGCCTGTCGCACAACGAGCCGCTGATGGTCCGCGAGGCGGTCGAAGGCGAGGACGGCGACAAGTGGTACCGCCTCGAGGATGGGACCTACGTCTGGTCGGGACGTATCCGCTTGCCAGGGCCGACCGACATGCGCCGGGGCGACTGGATCGACGTCAGCCTGAGCGCGCCGACGATCGTAACGGCCTACGAGGGTGGACGGGCGGTGTACTCAGCCCTGGCGATCACCGGGATCGGCGGCTGGGAGACCCCTCCAGGCAACTATGTCGTCCAGCGGCGGGTCGCGAATGAGCGGATGCGCGGCCCCGGCTGGGACGTGTCGAACGTCCTGTTCACCCAGTACTTCACCGACGTCGGCCACGCGATCCACTACAACTATTGGTCGGGCAACTTCGGCTACCCGGGCAGCAAGGGCTGCCTGGGGATGAACTACGCGGACTCACTCTGGTTCTGGAACTGGGCAACGACCGGAACGTCGATCATCATCCACTGGTAGGAGCTTCCGGGCGGGCATCACCGCGCTTGGGCGGACGCCGTGGGCATGAGACACTGGAGCGGCCTGCCCGCACGCGCGGCATCGGATCCCGGCGCGCCCGGCCCTCACATGGACGTCCCCTGGACGCGTGATCGGCGAGACGGCGGGATGGATCATGGTGGGTCAAGGACCGAATATCGGCGGAGGACACCGCCCGAGCTTTCCGCGACGTACAACTCGCCGCCGGCTCCGACGTCGATGCCCGTCGGCGTCGCGGGCCTCCGGCCTCGGCCCCCGGGCAGTGACAGGGGTCGGACCTGCCCGTCGACATCCACGACGAGGATCTCGTAGCGCTCGGGCGCCGTGACATAGATCCGTCCTCGCGCGTCGGCTGCGAGGTATGGCTTATCGAGAATCGATCTGCTCTCCCAGCCGGTGATCGGGATCGACCCGCGCGGCGCGCCATTCGGATCGAGTTGTTGGATCCTCTCGTTCCAGGCGTCGGCGACCAAGAGCGTATCACCCTGGAACGCGAGCCCGACCGGTTCGTTGAACCTGCCCGGGTCGCCGCCGCCACCGCCGATTGCGGGAGCGGTGAAGCCGACGGCACGGCGGAGCGCACGATCGGCCCTTCGGTCGGTTGAGCCACCTCGCGGCCGGAGCCACGAGGTTGTGCCGTCGTGCTAGGCCTCGTGCTTCACGTCACTCGGCGATGAGGCGGATGTCGGCCACGAGCGCGTCGAAGTCGTGGCCCGCGGACAAGGCCTCGATCGAGCGGATGAAGGTGGGTCGCTCCCTTAGATCCGAGAGGCGCCCGAGGTAAGGGTACCACTGGCCCTGGGCGATCAGCTCGCCGTTGTCGGTCGGGCGGTTCTCGGGATTTGCGTAGTAGAAGCCCTGGGTCCAGCCCGGACGGGCGCCCTTCTCGTCGGTGTAGTTCACGCGGAACATCATCGGGTACTCCGAGCCGAGATACCCGCCGCCGGAGAGGCTGGCGTGGTCGATCTTGATCCACGCCGTGAAGCTGACGTTGCGGTAGGCGGAGACGTCCCGATTGATCTCTTGAACGATGCCCGTCTCGTTGAACGCATCCCTCGGGCTGTCGCGGATGATCTTGAGGGCCTGCACCTTGCGGCCGGCGATTGCCTCCTCCATCAGCCGCCGCGTCCCGCCGATGTCGGGCCGACCGGGCTCGCCCTTGTCGAGCATCGTCCATCCCTGGAGCTGGCGCGAGAAGTCCCCGTTGCGGACCAGGTTCTCCATCAGGGGGAACGGCCCGCGCGGGAGCCCGTCGGACGCCAGGATCGCCCGCTGCCCGTCCCGCAGCCGCACCACATTCTCGTCGATGTCGGCCTTCACCCGGCCGCTGTAGGAGGAGACGCGGGTGCCGTCTTCCTGGACCCAGACGAGATAGTCGCCCTTGCTCAAGCTCACCACCCCATGTGGCGTCGCCACGGTGATCTCGCGCCCGAAGGGCAGCTTGCCCGCGACGTTCAGGTTGGCGGCGCCGCTGCTGAGGCTGAGCGACAGCCGGGTATGGTCGGCGTTGAACCTGCCAAGGCGGTGGGTGGTCAGCTCCAAGCGGCTGCTTGGCGTCAGTGTGACGGTGCTGCTGTCGAAGAGCTCGAGCATGGATCGGCCATTGTCGCCAACCTCAACGAAGCTGCCTTCTTCGAGCTGCATGCCCGAGCTCGCCCGCAACTGGATCGCGTTCGCTGGGCCCTGGTAAAAGACCTTGCCCTGCCCGACCGACAGCACGGCCGGCGGGGAGTCGGTGGCGTAGCGCCGATAGTTGTTGGCGGTGACCAACGCCGCCGCGATGAGGGCACACCACACGAGGAAGGCGAGGCTGATGCAAATCCAGGCGCGCTGCTCAGCGCGCCGAGCAGCGGACCCGGTCGCAGCGTTGGGTGGGATCCCCGCGGCTGTTGCGGCAGTCCTCCCGGAGACGCTCATGGTGCGAGGCGGCGTTGCGGCCTGAACTCAGACTGACTGCTTCGGCGAAACATGGCGCACCGCTATTCACGCACGCTTCGCTCGGACAATCAGCCGCTCGAGGTATTCACGAGTGTTAGGGTTGTACGCGCCGCCGCAGGTGATCAGGGTGATCGTCGGCTCGTGCGTCTGGCCGAAGATCTCCTCCACCGGAGCACCCTCCGCCTGCACCCATCGGCTCGACTCGACCACGTACTCATTACCGTTGCCGTCCGCGTCAACCACCAGCACGGCGTCGCCAACATCGAGTGTGAACAACCGCCCGAAGACCCGTAGCTGACCACCCCAATCGACGTGGCCGGCAAACACGACGTTGCCCCTAACTCCCATCCCCGGCCCCAAGGTGTACCACGCCACCTGGTCAGGGTCAGCCGGCGCGGACATCGCGCCGTCTTCGTCCTGCGCCACACCGACGATTGTCGCCTCGACCCCGAGGGTTGGGATCGCCAGCGACATCGGGGGGACACTGTCCGGGAGGCGCGTGGCCTGAACCGCGGGATCCGAGACGCCCCCAGCCTCCTGGCCATCGTCGTCAGTCGGATCAGTCAATGGGTCGACCTGAGCGGCCGCAACCCACGAAGCAACCGGCAGGGTGAGCAAGAGACCGAGGAAGCCAGCGAGGCCAGTCACCAGGACGCGGCGTCGAGGGTTGCTACCAGCCATCGGCGTCACGCGGTCCCGTGACATCGGCCCGCTCGCCGGGAGCGATGCGCCGGAGTGGCAAACTGCGTGGTGGTGGGGCGGGAGGCGGCAGCAACTCCTCGATGAAGGCCGCGATCTGGCGCTCGGTGAGGGGCCCGACCCAGCGGCGCAGAAGTTGGCCATCGCGATCAATGAAGTACGTCTCCGGGATGCCGGTCACACCGTACTCGATCAGGATGCCGCCAGTCGGGTCCGGCCCGTTCGGGTACGTGACGCCGAACTCTCGCAGGAAGGC
>JACCZL010000956.1 GCA_013695975.1 Chloroflexota bacterium | reverse complement strand
CAATCCGACCGCGCGGAGCTCTGGGAGCGCCTCGCCCTTGTGGGCCGGGTGGTCAAGCTCCAGAAGATCGTCACCTGGACCGTCCGGCTCCTCCTGTTCGGGCTGCTACTCGACTGCCTCTGGCTGGGCGGCTCGCGGGTCCTGCCGTACATCGTTCCGACGAGCATCCTGCCGGCGATCCCGCTGGCGCTGGCCGCTCTCGGCGCCCTGACGCTCGTCTTCTGGCGCCCCTCGATGCCCCAGCTCGCCCTCCAGGCCGACCGCCAACTCGGCCTCAAGGAGCGCCTGACCACGGCGGTCGAGCTCCAGACCAGTAGGCAGCCGGCAGTAGGCAGTAGGCAGCAGACCGGGGATGACTCTTCGTCTACTGCCAACCACCTACTGCCTACTGCCTACTCGTCGTTGGCTGGCCTCCAGCTCCAGGACGCCGTCTCCCACTTCCGGCGGGTCGAGCCGCTCGAGGCGTTCCCGATCAGGGTTCCGTACCGCGAGCTCTACGCGGTCCTCGCCCTCGCCGCGCTCGCCGTCGCCCTGGTCGTCCTGCCCAACGCGATGGAAGGGACGGTGCGCCAGCGCGAGCAGATCCAGCAGTCGATCAAGCAGGAGGCCGAGCGGCTCAACAAGCTGGCCGACCAGATCGCGGCCGCCAACTTCGAGAATCCCAGCGAGGAGCTCCAGCAGATCGAGCAGACTCTCCGCGATGGGGCCAATGCGCTCGAGCAGCGGTCGCTCAGCGGCGAGGAGGCGCTGGCCGCCCTCGCCGCGATGGAGCAGCGGCTCCAGGCCCTCCAGGGCCAGGGCGCCGGCGACGTCGAGGAGGCCCTCTCCTCGCTGGCTGGCTCGATGGCCCAGGATCCGAACACCCGCCCAGTCGGGACGAGCCTGGCCAAGGGCGAGTACAAGCAGGCCGCCGAGGATCTGCGCCAGCTCGGCCCCAAGACCGAGCAGATGTCGCCGGCCGAACGGTCGCGGCTCGCCCGCTCGATGCGCCAGGCCGGCCAGCGCGCCTCGCGGGGCAACCCGGCCCTCGGCCAGAGTCTGAGTCAGTCGGCGAACGCCCTCGAGCAGGGCAACTCCGGCGAGTCCCAGAACGCCCTCAACAACGCCGCCGGCCAGCTCGAGCGGGCCGAGGGTCAGCTTCGGGCCGGCAGTGAGCGCGAGCGGGCCATGGCCCAGTCGCAGCAGAGCCGCGGCTCAATCAGCCGCTCGGTCCAACAGCAGCAGGCCCAGAACCGCGGCCAGGGCCAGGGGCAAGGCCAGGGCCAGGGCCAGACCGGCGGCCGCCAGGAAGGCGGGCGGGGCGCCGGCGGAGAGCCCGGCGAGGACGGCATGAGCGGCGCCGGCCAACAGGGCAGCGGCGGCGACGGCGAGCAGGGCAACGGCGACCGCCCCGGCGGCTCGGCGGCCGGGAGTGGCTCAAACCCGAACTCCCGCTCCGACGAGATCTACGATCCCGGTCTCGGCGGTGGGCGCCAGGAGCAGCTCAATCAAGGCCAGCCGTTCGACCCGACTGAGGCGTTCGAGAACCCGAACCTCGAGGATGCCCAGCGCAACGACCCCCAGGTCGGCTATCGTCAGGTCTACACCCGCTACCAGGAAAAGGCTGTCCAGAGTCTGGAGAACAGCTACATCCCGATCGGGATGAAGGACCTGGTCAAGGACTACTTCTCGAGCCTCCAGCCAGAGAAATAACGTGCTGGCTGCCGTCTTCGGCCGAGCGCAGCGTCGACTCGTCGAAAGGTCCCGCTGATCGCGACGAAAGCCCCGGCTGCACCCGCTCCTGCCAGTGCCGCCTCCAGCGACGATCAGGGTGAGCCCCCGGCCTCTCTGCTCACGACGCCCGAGCACCTCTGGGCGATGGCTACGTCGGTCTTCGTGGGCGCCTTCGTCTTCAGGTTCCTGTCCTTACCGATCGGCGCCGGCGGAGAGGCCTTCGACAACGACCAGTTCTATCACCTCTCCCGAGCTCGGCAGACACTCCTGGGCGAGCTGCCGTTTCGCGATTTCAACGATCCAGGGATCTTTCTCAGGATCTACACCTCGACGGCTTTCCAGATCCTGTTCGGCCATAGCCTCCTCGGCGAGCTGCTCCTGTGTACCGTGCTGGCTTCAGCCGCTACCATGCTCGCCTTCCTGGTCGCGGCGCGCGTGAGTCGCTCGCGCATCGCGGGACTCGTCGCGGCAGCGGTCATCATCATCACGTTCATGACTCCACACAATTATCCCAAGATATTTGTTCCGTTATGCGCGCTCTGGTTTGTGTGGAGCTACATCGATCATCGGAGTCGAACGAATCTCGTTGTGGCCGCGCTCTGTACTGCCGTCGCCTTCCTGTTTCGCCACGATTACGGCATCTACGTTGGCCTGGCGGCGGTCGCGATGCTGGTCTCGGTGCACTGGCGCGATGGCCGGCGACGGCTCCTGGGGCGAGCGGGCTTCTACGCCTGCGCGGTGGGCCTGTTCCTGCTGCCATTCTTCACGTTCGTGCAGTTGAACGGCGGGATCCTCACCTACTTCGGTTCCACCGGTGACTACATCCGGCGCCACATTCCCGAGCCCGCGCGCGCCTCGTGGAGCCCCGGGGGGAGCATCTCCGGGGGATCGACGGCGGTCGTGGAGGATACGGACGGCGCCGATCGGAGGACCGGCCGGTCGCTCGGCCAGGTAAGGGAAGCCACGGCAAGGGTGTGGCTGGCGCTGCTGTTCTGGACGCTGCCCCCGAT
>JACCZL010000954.1 GCA_013695975.1 Chloroflexota bacterium | reverse complement strand
GCTACTGGTACAACCGGGCGATCTACGAGTCGAGCATCACCGAGGGCCTGAACATCTTCCGCTACCAGGAGCGGGCGATCCGGCGGCAGTCGCTGCTGCTCGACCACCTCAACCCGCAAACGCAGGAATTCTCGTTCCCCGCTGGGCAGCGGCTCGACGTAGACGAGGCTCCCGCGGACGCCCCCGAGGCGCAGGAGGCGCGCAAGCAGCGTCGCCAGCAGCCTCGGGTCTAGCGACACGAGCGCATGAGGGCGGCTCCGGCCGCCCTCATGGGGCGCCGCCGTGGCTAACCCGAGTCCTACAGGTAATGGGACCGGCGTCGTGGCCCGGAGAAGGCACGGGCCGATCACCGCAATTTCCGGACGCGAGGAGCCGTGATCGGCGCTCCGACGGAGGGCTCTCCATGCACTACTTCGACTCCTGCGGCGTCCACCGGGTCTACGAGATGAGCGTGAGCGACGGCGTCTGGAGGATGTAACGCGAAGCGCCCGGCTTCTCGCGACGGTTCACCGGTACGCTCGGCGACGACAGCGACACCATCGCGGGCCTCTGGGAGCTGTCGCGCGACGGCTCAAAATGGGACAACGACCTCGAAAGCACCTACCGGACCGGTCCGGTAGGAGTTGGGTCGCGTATACCGCTGCCCTGACAACCGCGACTCCGAAGCAGTTACAGCGGGACGCTCGCAGAGGACGACGCGCTGGCGCAGACTGCTGTTACCCAACGAACCGGCAGTCTCCGGCGGGCGGCTCAACCCGTGGCTCACCGCTCCCTTGGACGATCAGCGACAGCGGCCGGACCACCTGCACCACAGTAGCCGCGCTGCTCCCTTGAGGCACGACGAGCACTCGGCGGTAGGGCGCGCGCGATGCCGCTTTGATGGCGGAGCGCAAGCTCAGGTTCGTATCCGCGAGCCCGAGGAGGGGTCATGTCTGAGGTGTTGCTCGATCGCGCAGGCCGGCGTCGTTCGCCGGCGACGATGCCGGGGTTCCATGCGGGCCAGTCGCCACGGAACAAGGGCCTGCGCTACCCGGCCGATCCGCCTCAGGTCGAGGAGATCATCGCCGTCATGCGCGCGGCCGGCGAAGGCCCGCACGGTCAGCGGCTCCGAGGGCTGATCGTGATCCTCTGGCGAGCGGGCCTACGGATCCAGGAAGCGCTCACGCTCGGCGAAGCCGACCTTGACCAGCGACGTGGGTCGCTGCTGATCCGCCACGGAAAAGGCGGACGACGCCGCGAAGTGGGCATGGACGCCTGGGGCTGGCAACAGCTCCAGCCGTGGCCTGAGACACGCCTGGAGCTCCCGGTCGGGCCGTTGTTCTGCATAGTCAACGGCGCGACGCGCGGACGGCACTGGGCCAACGCCGCGGCGCGAGCCGATCTGCGCCGGACTGCCGCCCGCGCCGGCGTGCGGCGACGGTTCGCACCGCACCAGCTGCGACACGCCCACGCCGTCGAGATGGCCCGCGAAGGCGTCCCGTTGGTCGTCATCCAGCGCCAGCTGGGACATAGCAACCTCGGGATCACCTCGATCTACCTCCAAGGCATCGACAACGCCGAGATCATCGACACCGTCCACGCCCGCCCTACCCCGATGGTCCAGGTGACCGCCCTTCTACGCCGCTGAGGGCTAGCAATGGGTCGGCGCCTGGCCAGAGCGCTGGTCCTCGCGCAAAGGAGCACTCAGTCGGCGGACGTGGATGCAGCGCTCCTCGTCGTCCATGCAGCAGGCGCGGGCCGAGGCGCCGACGCCCCTCCTTCTGACTCAGAGGCAGCAGCGAGGCGCGAACAATCACTGCCCACGGGCGAGCTTATAGGTGTGATGGGCCGCTCCGTGCGCGATAGTGCACGCAGCGCGGGCGACACGATAGGGGTGTTCGATGGCAAAGCCGGGCGACGTGTTGGAGGCCCCGCAGGCCGGGGTACGGATCGAGTTTCGCCGGACGACGGAAGACACGGCGGGTGAACTCGTCGAGTACGACGTCGTCGGACGGCCGCGCGGGATCTTCGCCCAACCGCATGTGCACCCGCACCAGACCGAGCGCCACGAGGTGATCGAAGGCACGATGCGGATCAAGAAGGGTGGTCAATGGCGCGTGCTGGGGCCGGGCGAGGTTGCGGAGACGCCGCCCGGAACGACGCACCGCCACTACGCCAGCGCCGCCGACCCTGCGCGGATTCGGGTGCAGGTGCGGCCGGCCGGTCGTACCGAGGCGTGGCTGGAGCGGATCGCCGCGCTGGATCGCGCGGGTCAGCTCCCGCGCGGCTGGCCCCGCCCGATTGCGGGCGCGCGGCTGCTCCTGGACTTCCACGGTGGGGGCCACGTCCCGTCACCGCCGCTCAGCATCCAGGAGGCGGTCGCCCGCTCGGTCCTACGCGGACACGGGTGGCTGGCTCAGAGGCGACGCTAGAGCCGAAGACGATG
>JACCZL010000928.1 GCA_013695975.1 Chloroflexota bacterium | reverse complement strand
CGAAGCCCTCAAGCGGTAGCGGCGCGAGGTGTGCGCCCTACAGATCGGGAACGGGGTAGAGCCCGACGCTCTCGACGAGCGCCTCGTGCCAGCGTGGGCTGAGTGGCCGGACGCCCAGATCGACGATGCAGAAGCGGAGCACCTCTTCGAGCCGCACCCAGCCGGTTGGCAGGTGCAGATCGTTGAGCAAAACTTCTCCGCCGTCCCCAAAGCGCAGCGGAACCGGGCCTTGGAGATGATGGCGGCACCATCTGGCATCCCGGTCGTTGGGGTCCCTCACGTACTCCCAGCGGAGTAGCGCTCGGTCGAGATCCTGACCGGTCAGTTGGTAGGCGTACCTGATGACCTGGAGTCGGTGTGTCCCATCTTCGGCCACGATCGAGCTGCACTCCTGGCCCAAAAAGAGGCCCATCGGTCCGAAGTGGGTCTGAAGCCGGGCCGCGGTTGGGTTGCCGCCCTGGCGAAAAGTCAGGTACAGACGACTCGGTCGTCTTGACGCGCCCGTCTCGGCCGCGAATGCCACCAGCCGCGTCCGCGTGACGCTCCGGGCGAGGAGTGCATTGAGATGGTCAGCAAGGTCGCGGACGGCCTCAGCCAAGGACCGTCCCTCGAACAGCATACCCTCCGCCCGATCAGTCGGCGAGCATGTCGACGAGGAACTCGAGGTCTGTCCCGATCAGGTTCTCTGGGAGCGTCCCCTTGTGCGCTCCGTCGACCGCTTCGTCGAAACTCAAGCCGATCCACTCGGCCTCGACCTCGATCAGCTCACGCAACTGCTCCTGAGTGAGGAAACCTCGCTCGATCGCCTCCTGGATCGCAAGGGGCACCTCTCGCCGCGTGGCTGAGTCTCTCACTGTCATCATCGCAGCCCTTGCACATCGTCCGCTCGCCACTCTACCAAGGCCGGTACTCGCGGGCAACACGGCCGGGCCTGGCTACCGCCTTGACGCCCGTCTGAGTTGTCGAGGTAGTTGCTCACCTAACCAGCGCGGCGGCCTGAGGCCGCTCACAGCCAACCGAATGTCGGCGATGAGTACGTTGGCATCCAGCGCGACCTGAGCCTATCCCGTACTAGACCGCTCGCGGTACAGGGCCTCGCGGGCGCTCCTCACCGCGGCGACAATCTCTTCTTCGCTCGGCTCGGGGCCGCCAACCTCCCGAGCCGCCTGGGCTGCCAGGCGGCTGAGCTCGGCGGCACGCCGGTCCCCCCGCACGCGCTCGACGGCATCGAGGTCTTCGAGGCTCACCAGAGGCACGAGCGGGCGTCCTTGCTTCTCCACGATCACCGCTCACCAGTGTAGCGGACGCGACCGGTCAGCGCGGCGAACCGAGCTCTGGCTTCTCGGGCTGATACGGGCCTGGCCATGCGGCGCCTCCCTGCTGGCGCTACCCTGGCATCGCCGAGCCGACAAATACATGCTCGCTGCTCCGCGTACCCTGCGTCAGCAATGTTGCATTCACCCGCCTCGCTCACGCGGCCCGTCGCGCGTCTCGACCTGGTGGGCGATCTACCGCGTCGAGTTCGCCGGCACCGGGCGGGGCAGCCCCGCGTCGATCCGGGGTTCGCGTCGGAGGGCAAGAGGCGTGTGAAATCGGGCTCAAAGAGTGCTCCGCGTGTCGTGACCACCGCCCACCTCGAGTCGCTCGACTTCCTCTACGTCGCCCTCGACCTCCAGGGCTTCCGCAGTGGCTCGATGAGCGACGCCTTCAAGCGGTAGAAAGGGCCTTCCCGACGCTTGCCGAGTCAAACTAGCCTCGCTCGGACCAGACCATGCGGTGTTTGCCACTCACGGGATCGGGGCTGGGGGGTTCCGCCGCCTGCTCCAGCCCGACGTGGGCCAGGTCGTGGGCCGTCAGGTACTCTCGCAGGCGGCCGGCCGCGACTTCCCAGGTCTGCTGCCCATCCGCCCCGGACCGCGCTTCGAGCCGCACGCGCAGGGCGGCCGGTCCCGTCTGAATCACCTGGCAGCGCCGCACGCCTGGCGTCTGATACACCACACAGGCCAGTGGGATCGCCAGCAGCGCGACCTCGCCCCCGCTCGGCGTTCGGAAGTACAGCGTCTCCTCCCGTCGCCCCACCACTCGGACCGCGGGGAACGGGCTGCCGCATCGGCAGCCGTCCGGCCTCACGGTGACGCTGTCGCCGAGGTCATAGCGGATGATCGGTTGGACCCGGATGGCCAGGTTCGTGAGCAGCGTCGTGTACGACGCCTGTCCGGCCGGAACCGGTCGATATGCCTCGTCGACCGCCTCGAGGATCGCCCAGTCGGCGCTGACGTGGAGACTCGCCTCCCGACACGCCCAGCCCAGGGGGCCGAACTCTGTCACGCCGTAATTCTCGCGCACGCGGCACCCGAACGTGGCCTCGATCGAGCGACGGGCGGTCGGGTCGAGCCACTCACCCCCGCTCCCGACCAGCGCAGGACGAATCGCGAGCCGGCCGGCCTCCTGCTCCTCGGCCAGGAGCAGGAGGGCGCTGGGATAGGCGATCAGCTCGGCCGGCCGGAACGCGTTCAGGGCCTGCACCAGCTCCGGCAGCGGGCTGAGCGCCGAGAACACCCGGACCCGGTTGAACGGCCGAGGGCGGCGTCGGCGGGCCAGGTCCAGCATCCCGCTGCTCGCGTAATGGTCGCCGGTGGCGAACACGCCCGCCACGCGGGCGCCCTGGCGCAGCACCGGCCACAGTCGCTCAGGGGTCATCCAGGGCAGCCAGCCGCGCACCAGCGTCAGGGCCCGATACAGGGTTAGGGCTTCGGCGTCGTGCACGCAGATCCCGCTCTCGCCGGTGCTCCCCGAGGTGGTGAAGACGGTGTACCGCCCGAGATAGCGTTGCCCGACGAGCGTCTTGTCGGCGAGGAACGCCTCGACGCCGGCGCGGCCCACCCTCGGGTCGGTCACCCAGTCGTCGAAGCGGGCCATCAGTTGCTGCTTCGTGACCGGCCGGAGCTGGCCGAGGTGTTCGATCTCGAGCGGCATGCCCTGGTAGAGCTCGCGGTACAGCGCGGACCGCGCCCGGGCGAAGCGAACCAGCCGGCCCAGCCGAGCTCGCTGGCGGGCCATGACGGCCGCGTATCCGCGCCGCTCGGCGCGCCAGGCGTCCCAGGCGAAGCTGGAGAATGTGAGGCGGCTCGGCACGATCCTCCGGTCGCCACGTCACTGGCGGCGCCACGAGCTTGGGTATTGCGGTATCATAGCGCCCGCTGACGCGCCATCGGCGCGCCCCTGAGAGTGCCACCGTGAGCATCTGGAGCTGGTTGGCGCCCCGCGTCGTTCCACCGCTGTACGAGCGCCTGACTGGGCGTCGCCCCTGGACCGAGATGCTCCGCCTCCGGGCGCTACAGTGGCGCACGCCCGAGGAGCTGGAGGCCCGCGCCCTCCGGAAGCTCCGCCCCCTGCTGACCCATGCCCGCGCCCATGTGCCGTACTACCGGGACCACTTCGAGCAGGCCGGACTGGAGCCCGGCGACATCCGAACGGTGGCCGATCTTGCCCGCCTGCCGCTCATCGGCAAGGCCGACCTTCGGGCCAACTTCCCGGCCCGCGTGGTCGCGGACAACCTGCCCGGGCGCCGACGAGGCACCGGCAGCACCGCCGGCTCGACGGGGCTGCCGTTTTGGTTCTTCACCGACCGCGCCGGCGCGGACGTCTGGATAGGATCCTACCTCTTCTTCCGCGAGTGGGCCGGCGCCGCGCTCGGCGATGCGATCGTCTATATCCCCCGCCCCGCGCACGCGACGATGGAGGAGGTGCGGGCGGCGAGGCTGCGGGACCTGGGACGGCGGATCCTTTTTGGTGAGCAAACGCTCCATCTGTCGGACTTCGAGCCGGACGCGGACGAGCTGCGAAGCCGGCTGAGCCGGCTTCCGCGAGGATTGCCCTACTTTGTCTGGGGCTTCCCCTCCTACATCGCCCGCCTTGCCGCCCAGTTGCTGGAAACGGGGACGGAGCTGCGCTCGTATCCGAAGGTCGTGATCACCTACGCGGAGACGCTGTCGATGTTGAACGCGGCGAGTATCGCGCGCGCCTTCCGGTGTCAGGTCGTGAACCACTATTCGAGCTGGGAGGTCCGCCACCTGGCCCAGACCTGCCCGGACAACCCGGACGTCCTGCACGTCAACAGCGAACGCGCGATCCTCCGCGTTGTCCGGCTGGACGGGAGCCCTGCCGCCGTCGGCGAGGCCGGGCGCGTCGTGATCACCGACCTGGCGAACTACGTCATGCCCTTCATCAACTACGACATCGGGGACTGGGCGGTCGCCGGCCCACCCTGCCCGTGCGGACGGGGCCTGCCGAGCCTGCTGGGCATCGAGGGTCGGCTCGGTGAGGTCATTCGGACCCCCGCCGGCCGGACCATCTTGCCGATCGCCCTGTGCCGATTCCTGAACATCGCCGCCCGCGCGCACCCCTACATCTGGGAATACCAGGCGGTGCAGGTGGCGCCCGACCGCGTCATCATCTCGATCGTGCCCACGTCGCGCTTCACCCCCCACTTCTGCAGGGAGCTGGAAGCGGCCCTCACCCAGTTTATGGGTCCGGGCATGGAGGTGCGGTTGGAGCCGGTCGCACGGATTGCCAAAGAGCCGTCCGGCAAGCGCCTCCTGGTCAAGTCGAACCTGGACCGAGCCTGAAGGCCGCTCGAAGCAGGGTGATCAGCGTGGGCGGCAAGGTTAGGAAGCCGCTGAAGCCGGTGTCAACGACGGCTTCGACCTCGTGTGCCTGTCCGCTCGCGCCCTCCACGGTCAGGCGGATCGTGGCTTCGAGAGCGGCGTTCACCACGCCGGTCATCATGCCCGAATTAGCGTGCGAGGGCCGAAGCGGTGGACGGCGCGGTGGCCAATCCGGACGCACCAGATCTGAGCGTCCGGGCGTTGGGCCAGCAGGCGGTTGGCCGCCGTGAGTGTGTCCTCGGCCACTTCGAAGGCGCCGGTGTCCACGTCAATGGCGACGATCCTGCCCTGATTGCCTGCTTCCACTTCCACCCGCGGGCGTACGTCCTGCTCGTAGATGTCCGTTCCGCGCCGTGCGTGCTCCTCCTTGCTGTAGCGCGGTTGCCGTATCGTCATGGCACCCACCCCATCTTGATGAGAAAAACCGGGATCCATCGCTCTGATTGTACGCTGCCGGCAGAGGGCCGCACCTTGATGGCCGGGCGCTGGACGGCCCACCGCCCGTGCCCGATCCGGCGCCCAACCGATGCGGACGAGCGATTTGCCGGCCCGCCCGGCGGAGAGAACGGCGATCCCGACGACGTGGAGGTCCACCGTCCGGCGCGCTTGCGCGAGGAACATCGAGCCGAATGTGCCGGCGCCGATCAGCCCGCCTCTGCCCGGGCGCTCAGCAGGCGCTGGAGATCGATAGGCCCCGGGTCTCCGCGCGACGTCGATCGTAGTCGCGGAGCGCGTGCTCCAATTCGGCGAGCTGCCCCTCGTACTCGGCTCGGAATGCCTCGCGCCAGTCCGGATCCAGGTCCGGCGGGAACAGCGCCGGGTCCTCGCGCCGCGGCTCGTCGCCGAATTCGACGAGACGGCGCTCCAGTCGCTTGAACTCCGCCTCGGCGGCGATCCGCCCGGGTCTCACGGCGCCTCGCTTGGGTCCAGCTCGATCAGGCCCTTCCGCCGTAACTGCACACGTTAAGCCTCCAGCGGTCATGGGCAGGGGTCGCGGCGCGAGTGGTGGGTCTGTTAAGCTGCGGGCACGATGGACCGGGACGCGCTGGATCGGTTGAGTCGGGAGGAGCTCCTGGAGCTGCTGCGGTGTCAGCAGGAGGAGCTGGTGGAGCGCGAGGCGGCAATCGAGCGGCGGGACGAGCAGATCCGGGCGCTGGAGGAGGAGTTGGCGCAGTTCCGTCGGCCGGCCAAGACGCCGGAGAACTCGTCGCTGCCGCCGTCCCAGAGGCAGCAGGCGAATCGGGTCCAGCGTCGGGGTCGGAAGCCCGGACCGAAGCGGGGGCACGTCGGGGTCAGCCGGGCGCGCAGCGAGCCGGACGTGGTGGTGGACTGTCGCCCGAGCGCGTGTGCGGGGTGCGGCGAGCCGCTGCCCCAGACGGGCGGGCGGCGGGTCGGCCAGAGTCAGGTGACCGAGCTGCCGCCGGTGACGCCGGTGGTGGTCGAGGCGCGGCAGTACGCGGTGACCTGTGCGCAGTGTGGGGTGCAGACCGTGGGGGCGTACCCGGCGGGTCTGGAGCCACGGCGGACGTTCGGGCCGCGGATCGAGGCGCTGCTCAGCTACCTGCACGAGCGGCATCACGTCGGCTATGAGCGGCTGGTGGAGCTGTGTCGGGACGTGGTTGGGCTGCGGATCAGCCAGGGCGGGATCGAGAACGCGTTACGGCGCCTGGTCGAACGAGCGCGGCCGACGTACGCGGCGATCCGCGAGACCGTGCGCGGCAGTCCGGTGATCAACTCGGACGAGACCCGGGCGCGGGTGGCCGGTCGAACCCACCAGCAGTGGACGTTTCAGACGCCGACGGCCAGCTACCACCTGATCGCGCCGAGCCGTGGCGGCGAGGTGATCGACGCCTTCCTGGACGGGATCGAGCCAGCGGTCTGGGGGTCGGACCTGTATGCCCCGCAGATGCTGACCCCGGCCGGGGCGCACCAGATCTGCATGAGTCACCAGGGACGCGATCTGACCTTCGCGGCCGAAGCCGACCCCCGCACCGAGCAGAGCTGGGCCCGCGAGCCGCGGCACGTCTTCGGGCGGGCGATCCGCCTGCACCATGCGCGCGATCAGGTCACGCCCCAGACCTTCGCGCGACGTCGGACGCTCATCGAGCACGCCACCGATCGACTGGTGTTCGACCGCTACGTCGCGCCCAAGACCGAGGCCGCTCGCCTCCAGAAGCGCTACCAGCTCCACCGCGACAGCCTGTACGTGTTCCTCCAGCGCGACGACGTCGAGCCGACCAACAACAGCTCCGAGCGTGATCTGCGCCCCTCCGTCATCCACCGCAAGGTCATCGGTGGCTTCCGCTCCGACTGGGGCGCCGAGGCCTCGGCGATCCGCTCCAGCATCCTCGCCACCGGTCGCAAGCAGGGCCAGAACCTGTTCGACGCCTTCCTCGCCATCGCCGGCCCCTCACCCTTTCAGGCCATCCCTGCCCCAACGTGACCCGTACGTGGGTAGTTACCCTCGAACGGCATGCCCCCGGCCCGATCAGTCGGCGAGCATGCGGACCAGGAACTCTAAGTCGATCCCGATCTCATTCTCCGGGAGCGTCCCCTGATGCGCTCGCCGGACTGCTTCGTCAAAATTCAAGCCGATCTGCTCAGCCTCGATCTCGATGAGTTCGCGCAGTTGGGCTTGGGTGACTAAGCCGCGTTCGATCGCTGCCTGGATCTCCGCCGGCACCTCGCGTCGCGTCGTCGAGTCTCTGACTGCCATACTCGCACACCCCGCGCATTGTCCGCCCGCAACTCTACCAGGACGGGTACTCGCGGGCAAGATGGGGCGGCTCGGGCTACCGCCTCGATGTCCGGCTGAGTTGTGGGGGTCGTGGTTTACCCCAGGTGGCCGGCGATGAGGGCGAGATCGTTGGCATGGCCCCAGAGGAGGAGTGCGAGCACGACATGCTGGTCCTGATGCGTTGGGAACGCCGGCCGCTGGCCGTGCCCCTGGCCCAACTGGTCGGCATCGCCGTGGACGATCAGACCCGCCAGGGGATCGAGGACTGGCACTATTGGGTCGCCCGGGGCTACGAGTTCTGAGCCTCGATTGCTGAACCGCTTTGGCGCCAGCGGGCCAAGCCGGCACCACGGTCCAAGAGTCGGCGCGGCCGCCCCGCATGTGTCCCTACCGCTCGACAACCGAAGTGGACCCGCGACTCTCCGTGAGCACCTCTTCGATGGGGACCCAGCCGGTTGGCAGGTGGAAGTCGTTGAGCAACACCTGGCG
>JACCZL010000747.1 GCA_013695975.1 Chloroflexota bacterium | reverse complement strand
GCGCCACCCGCCTCTGGACTAGGTGCACGTCCAATCCCGGCCGCCGCCGCCCGCTCCTTGTAGATCCGCGCTCGGTCGGCGGCGCTGAGGCCCTCCATGTCAGGCGTGCGGTCGAGCGGATTCGAGTTGCCGTTCGTCGCCATGTCGATCTCCGTCCCTTCGCTCTGCGGTCCGCGGCCTAGAGGGGACCGGCGATGCCCCCATCCTTGCGGATGCGCCAGAAATGCACCGTCATGAAGACCGCTGTCAGCAGCGGCAGCGCGATCACGTGGAGGACGTACCAGCGGATCAGGGTGTTGTCCCCGATCTCGTACCCCCCGATCGCCAGGAACTTGACCTGGTCGCCGATCAGCGGCGTAGCGCCCGCCATGTTCGTCCCGACGGTCACCGCCCAGATCGCCAGTTGGTCCCAGGGCAGCAGGTAGCCGGTGAAGCTCAGCAAGAACGTCAGCGTCAGCAGGATCACGCCCACGATCCAGTTGAACTCCCGGGGGGCCTTGTAGGCCCCCGTGTAAAACACCCGCACCATGTGCAGGAAAACCAGAATCACCATGCCGTGGGCGGCGTAGCGATGCATGTTCCGCAGTAGCAGCCCAAACGAGACGACCGTCTCCAGGTCCTTCATGTCCTGGTACGCCACGGCGGTCGCCGGCCGGTAGTAGAACATCAGCAGAACCCCGGTCACCGTCAGCAGCAGGAACATGAAGAAGGACAGTCCGCCCAGGCAAAACGTATAGGTGATCTTCAGGCTCTCACGTCGGATCCGCACCGGATGGAGGTGCAGGAAGACGTTGTTGAACATGATCAGCGCCTGGTTCCGCGGCGTGCTCGGGTAGCCCGTGCGGAAGACGCTCTTGAAGACGCGGTTCTCGGTCAGGGCACGGCGGAAGTTGCCCTGCCGAAGGTCTTCAAGGAAGGGACGCATCTCTTCCATCGTGACGCGATACCTCGGGATTTCTAAGCTAGCTTGACGCCGAGACGCTTCCTTCCGCGCCTCTGTGGGTCAAGAACGGCACGGCAGGGATCGCGAGCGGAACGGGGATGTTCCTTTCAGGATGCTACCACCCACTCCCGGACCTGTCAACGCAAACCACACCCTCTCATGCGCGCGTCCCGGCCGACGCGCTAGTGGCGGCCTCCGCGTCGGCGCCAGGCCAATCCTCAGCCGTGACCAGCCCCAGCCCAACCCGTGCTTCGGCCACCACCCCGAACGACCCCGCGACGACCACGGTACCGTCCGGCCCGGCCGCCCTGGCGGCCAGCCCGATCGCTTCGGCGACGGACGCCGCCCGCGTCACGCTGGCGACCCTGAGCTTGTGGCAGACCTCGGCCAGCGAGTCGACCGGCAAGGCGCGGGGGCTCATCGGCGCGGTCACGACGATCCCACCCACGGCTTGGCGCAGCGCCCGCACGACCGATCGCGCATCCTTGTCCCCCAGCATGCCAAGAACCAGCCAGGGCAGGCGAGACCGCTTGGTCAATCCGAGCACCGACGCGAGCGCCACCGCCGAGTCGGGGTTGTGCGCGACGTCCAGCACCCAGCGCGGCCGTCCCGGCACCACCTCGAAGCGACCGGGCATGCGCAGCCGCTCGAGCCCCGTCTGGACCGCGACGGGCGTCATGGTCAGCCCGAAGTCGCCTAGCTCGTCGGCCGCCACCAGCGCCGTCGCGGCGTTGTCCAACTGGTGCCGTCCCGCCATCGGCACCCGCACCGTAACCCGCCGTCCTTGCAGCCGCACGGCGATGTCGGCGCCGCTCCCCTCCTCGTCGACGATGCGGCCCCCGCTTGACACCAGACGGCAGCGTGCGCCCAGCGCCTCGCCACGTCGGACGATCGCACGCCGCGCCTCCGACCGCTGCGGCGCGACCACCACCACCCGACCTGGTCGAAGAACGCCCGCCTTCTCCTGGGCGATCTGTTCGATCGAATCCCCCAGAATAGCGGTGTGGTCGCGTCCGATCCGGGTGATCACCGACAGGATCGGCTCGACTGCGTTGGTGGCGTCCAGCCGCCCGCCGAGCCCCACCTCCAGGATCGCGATGTCGACCTTTGCCTCGGCGAACGCCCACAATGCCAGTACCGTGGTGAGCTCGAACGTCGTCGGCTCTCCGGCCTGGGGCCAGGCAGCCCGAAACCGGTCGACGAGCGGCCGCAGGCGTTCGACCAGCTTGGCGAAGCGCTCACCCTCGATCGGCTCGCCATCGAGCTTGATCCGCTCGAGGTAGCTGTGGAGATGGGGCTGCGAGTACAGGCCGGTCCGCCAGCCGGCCGCCCGCTCGACCGCCTCGAGCATCGCCGCGGTCGAGCCCTTGCCGTTGGTCCCGGCGATGAGGACGCAGCGAAGGGCTCGGTCAGGCCCACCCACGAGGTCGAGGAGTCTACGCGTGCGGCCGAGCTTCCACTGCTCCTCCGGCGCTGCCGCCGAGTTCCAGCCGACCCCGCGCTCCCAGTCCGAGAACTGGTAGAGCCAGGCAAGCGCGGCCTCGCGCGTCAGCTCGGCGGCCGCAAAGTCGGCCACGATCCGTCCACGACGGTCGCGATCTGGTCCAGACGCTCGACCACCACCCAGACCGGCACCCCGCGCTGCTCGAGCGCCTCGGGCTTCGGGCGGAACGCGATGAACGGCACCCCAGCCCGCTGGGCCGCCGTCCCGTCGAGCCAGGAGTCGCCGACCATCACGGTGCGGGCCGCCCTCGGTCCGAAGTGAGCCCTGGCACGCTCGATCCCCTCGGGCTCGGGTTTCATCGCCACCTCGTCTCGGGTCAGGATCATGTCGAACGCCGCGCTGAGCTCGAATTTCTCGAGCGCATCGAGCGTGGCCAGCCGGGCGTTGTTGGTGAGTACGACCAGCAAAAAGCCGCTATCCCGTAGCGCGCCGAGCGTCCGGGCTGCCTCCGGCTCCACCGTCGCCTGCCGCATGCCCGCCCTTTCATACTCGAGCACCAGCCGCCACGCCTCGGCGCCCAGCCGCCTCCCGGTGTCCCCGTCCTCGGCCTCGCCGATCGCGATGATCTGCCCGATCGACAGCCGCATCAGCTCCTCATCCCGACCTATCGGCACACGCGCATCCCGCAGCGCCGCGATAATCGCTCGCCGCAGCCCCGCAAAGTCGATCCGTGAGTGGACAACCGTGTTGTCGAGGTCGAAGACGATCAATCCGTTCAAGCTAGCCGTCATGGACCACCGCCGCGGCCTCCCACGGGATGCTCCTACACTTTCGGCGGCTGCTCGCCGCCAGCGTAGTCATAGAAGCCACGGCCGCTCTTCCGTCCGTGGAAGCCGGCCGTGACCATCTGCTTGAGCAGCGGGGGTGGAGCGTACTGGGACTGGCGGAACTCCTCGAAGAGGATGTTGGCAATATAGTAGGTCGTGTCCAAACCGACGTAGTCGAGCAGGGTCAGGGGGCCCATCGGGTGGTTCGTCCCGAGGACCATCCCGATGTCGATGTCCTCGCGTGACGCGACCCCGTTCTCGTACATCCGGATCGCCTCGAGCAAGTAGGGCACCAGCAGCATGTTGACGATGAAGCCGGCCCGGTCCTTGGCGACGATCACCCGCTTGCCGAGCGACTCCCCGAACGCCCGCGCCGTCGCCAGCGTCTCCTCGCTGGTCGTGATCGCCTGGACGAATTCGATCAGCCGCATGACCGGCACCGGGTTCATGAAGTGCATCCCGAGGACGCGATCCGGGCGCTGGGTCGCGCTGGCCATCTCGATAATCGGGATCGAGGAGGTATTACTCGCGAGGATCGTGTGCGGCGGGCAGACCGCGTCGAGCGTCCTGAACAGCTCGCGCTTGGTGTCCAAGCTCTCGACCACCGCCTCGATCACCAGGTCGCGATCCGCCAGCTCTTCGAGCCGGGTCGACCCACGCAGCCGTCCGAGCGCCGCGTCGCGTTCCTCGCTCGAAAGCTTGCCCCGCTCGACGGCCGTCCCGATCGAGCGCCGAAGCCGCTCCATGCCCTTCTCCAGGACCTCGTCCGTCACCTCGCGGACGACGGTGTCATACCCAGAGCGAGCGCAGACCTCGGCAATCCCCGCTCCCATCAGCCCACAGCCAACGACGCCTACCGTCTTGATGTCCATCGGCCCTCACCCTCTCGTACCATCCTACAGCCTGCCCGCCGTCGAGCGAGCCCTCGGGTGAGCATCATACTCGGGCCACGCGCTAGCGCAGAGTCGCTACACTTCCTTGAAGGCGCGCTGCGCGCCCGCGCTGGAGCAACATCATGCCTCGTCATCGCTCGATCCCGATCTGCGTGGCAGTCACAGTGTTGCTGGTGGCGTGCAGCACTGGCCCCGCGACCTCACCGCCGACCGTGCCCGCGCTGTCGCCCGTCGCCGCGTCGCCGTCACCAGCCGCGATTGCCACCCCGACCCCGCCCGCGCCGCCCGCCAGCGGCGGCGGCGGCAACCTGGGACCTGAGGCAACCACGCTACCGGGCGGAGGCGGCCAGCTCGTCCCAATCGCGCCCGTCCGGGTGGATCAGCCCGCCGCCAAGCCCACAGCAGGCATACCGCCGATCAGCGTGCCAGCGCCAGCCCCGCCGCCGGCCCCGGCCCCGAACCTGCCGCAACCACCGGCGCCACCGCCACTCAACCTTCCACCCGAGGGCCCCTTGAATCCGCTCCCGACCTCGGTGCCCGCGCCAGCGCTCGGCGACCCCGTGTCGAAACCGGCCCCGACGTCGGCGGCAGCCCCCGCGCCGCCCATCCCCACGATCTCGCTACCGGGCGTGCCAACCGCCGCGCCCAAGCCCGCGCTCGCCACCTCCGCGCCAATCCAGGTCCCCGGTGTCGACAAGCCCGGCGGGCAGCCCGGCGGTGTCCAGCCCAGTGCTCCCTAGGCTTCGGCTGGCTTCATCTCGTTGATCCGCGCCCGCACACCATCGGCGTCGGTAAACCAGTTCACGTTCAGCTCGGTATACTCCGCCCATTCCGCCGGCACAGCCGAGTCGTGGAAGATCGCGGTGACCGGACACTCCGGCTCGCAGGCTCCGCACTCGATGCATTCGTCCGGATTGATGTACAGAATCCGGTCGGCCGCTTCGTCGCCGATGTAGATGCAAGACACGGGGCAGACGTCGACGCAGCTCTGGTTCTTGACGTCCACGCACGGCTCGGCGATCACGTACGTCATGACAGACCTCCTGTTCAAGCGTGTGGGACCGTCCCCACCGCGTACAGTTAAGCGTACACCAGCTACGGTAGCCCCACAGGTAAACAGGGGTTAACGCCGGGTAAACGGCCACGAGATTGCCCTCGCGCTCTGCGCCCGTTCCGGGGCAGCGGATCGATGGCGGCGATAGAGCGGATCGGGAGAGGCCCGAGTGGAGGTCGCGATGAACGCCCTCGCCCCGCGAGGCGCGCAGCTTGAGCGCACCGCCGCACGCCATCTCGGGCGGATGCCGCGGATCATCGCCTCGGCTCAGGATCTGGAGGAAGTCCTCCATCGCCTGGCCGAGCTAGTCGCCGAGGCAATTCGGGCGGACGCCGCGAGCATCCGTCTTGGCGGGGCCGGTGGGACCGAAGTCCTGCACGTGCGTCGTCCCTGGGGCGAGCCCTCGGCGTCAGCACTGCCGACTCGGCTGACCGTACCGCTGGTGCTACGAGGACGTCGTCTGGGCATGCTGACGGCCCTCCGCGCTCGCCGCCGTCCGTTCCCTCAGACGGCGACCGCGCTGCTGGGGGCTTTCGCCGGGCCGATCGCGATGGCCGTCGACAACGCTCGCCTCTTCGACGCCCTCCAGGATCGACTGGCCGACGTCGTCCGCCTCGGCGAAGCCAGCGAGGCGATCGCCGCGCTCGGCGACATCGGTGCCGTGGGCGCGCAGCTCGCCCGCCAGGCGGCCCACCTCGTCAGCGCCGAACGCGGGGTTCTCCTCCTGCTCGACGCTGACCGCGCCGAATTGGTCGCCCAGGCGCCTGCCTACGGCGTCCGCCCAGCCCAGGTGCGCAAGCTCCGATTTCCGCTGGCTGAAGGCGGCGAGAGCGCCCGAGTCCTCGAAAGCGGCCGGCCCTACATCGCCAACGACATTCCCGGTGACCGCCGCGATGTCGGCCGCCGCGCCTTCGGAGAACGCTCGGTGCTGATGGTGCCGCTACGCGCCGCCGCTCACCCCGTCGGCGTCCTGACCGTGTCGAACAAGCGGCAGGGCCTCTTCACCCGGCAGGACGCCCGCCTTCTGGCGGTCTTCGCCGCGCAGGCGGCGGTGGCACTCGAGAACGCCATGCTGTACCAGGAGGCGGTGCGAGAGCGGGAGCAGCTCAAGGAGCTCGAGCGCCTCAAGTCGCAGTTCTTGTCCCTCGTCTCACACGAGCTGCGGACGCCCGTCACATCGATCAAGGCCTCGGCCGAGGTCCTCCTCTCGACCGCGCCCGCGGGCATTCCCGAGGCCCACCTCCGCCTGCTCCGCAACATCGATCGCTCGAGCGACCGCCTGAGCGCGCTGATCACCGACCTGCTCGACCTCATTCGGCTCGAAAGCGGCCGCCTCGAGCTGCAGCGTGAGTACCTCGACGTGCGCCAGGTCGCCGAGGAGGCGGTGTCGACGGTCAGGCCGTTGGCCGACCGACGTAACCAGACGATCCAGATCGACCTGAGCGCCGACACCTGCCCC
The DNA here is from genome assembly GCA_013695975.1 of Chloroflexota bacterium. GTDB lineage: Bacteria > Chloroflexota > UBA6077 > UBA6077 > JACCZL01 > JACCZL01. The sequence goes on along the minus strand of JACCZL010000747.1, from coordinate 2,649 downwards.
GTCTACGGCGACCGTCGACGGCTCGAGCAGATCGCCCTCAACCTCCTCATGAACGGCGTCAAGTTCGCTCCACTCGGCGGGACGATCTGGCTCCAGGTGCGGCGGGACGCCGACCGTCACGTCCGCCTCACCGTGCGTGACGAAGGGCCCGGCATACCAGCCGAAGAGCAGCGCCGCGTGTTCGAGCCCTTCTACCGCCTCGACACCGAGGAGACCCGACGGACGACCGGGACTGGGCTCGGCTTGCCAATCGCCAGCGCCCTGACGGAGCTTCACGGTGGAAGCCTCCACCTCGAGAGCGCCCCGGGCCAGGGCAGCACCTTTTCCATGACCCTGCCAGGGGCAACATGCAAATCCTGATTGTCGACGACGACGACGACCTCTTGGAGGCGCTCGCGATCGGGATGCAGCTCCAGTGGCAAGACGCGGAGGTCGTCACAGCCGGCGATGGTGAGCTCGGCCTGCAAGCCTTCTTCGAGCGGTCGCCCGACGTAGTGCTTCTGGACGTCGGGCTACCACGGCTCGACGGCTTCGCCGTCTTGCGCCGCATTCGCGAGGTCTCGGACACGCCGGTGATCATGCTCACCGCGCGCGGCGACGAGCTCGACAAGGTCCGAGGTCTCGAGATCGGCGCCGACGACTACGTGACCAAGCCCTTCAGCCCGCTCGAGCTCCTCGCCCGCATCAAGGCCGTGCTACGCCGTACAGATCTGCCCCCGCCCACTCGGGCCATGCCCTCGTTCGTGGCCGACGAGCTAGCTGTGAACTTCGACAGCCACGAAGTGACCAAGCGCGGCGCCCCAATCGCGCTCACGGCGCTCGAGTACCGCTTGCTCTACCATCTCGTCCGCAACGCCGGCCACGTCCTGTCTCGCGAGGCGCTGTTGGCCCGGGTCTGGGGCGACCAGTATCGCGACCAGGCCGACTATCTCAAGGTCTACATCAGCCGGCTACGGAGCAAGCTGGAGGACGACCCCGAGCACCCACGCTATATCCTCACCGAGCGTGGCCTGGGCTACCGCTTCGCTCGTCCCCCACATCCGGTGTCCACGCAAGCGCGTCGTTGAGCGCCTCCAGCACCGTCGCCAGGCGGTACGGTTTCGGAAGGACCCGTGCGATGCCGCGCGGCGGGTTGTCCGGGTCAAGCTCGTTGCCCCATCCAGTTACCAGCACGACCGGCGTGCGCGGTGAGCGCCCGTGGATCGCAGCCGCCAGCTCGAGCCCGTTGAGGTCCGCCATGCCGAGATCGGTCATCACCAGGTCGTGGCGATCCGGCTCGAAGGCACGCAGCGCCTCGCTCCCGCCAGTACAGGGCGTCACATCGTGGCCCTCGGATTCGAGCATCCTCCGAAGCACCGACGCGAGGGCCGGTTCGTCGTCGACGACGAGGATGCAGCGGCGGGTCGTTGGCAGGGCGCGGAGCGCGGGCGCCGCGGCCGGCTGGGCCTCGGCCAGCGGAAACTGGAGGACGAACCGCGTCCCGCGTCCGCTTGTGCTCTCGACGTCGATATGACCGCCGCGACGCTGCACGATGCCGTAGGACACCGCGAGCCCCAGTCCCATACCGGCCTCGGCCTTGGTAGTGAAGAAGGGCTCGAACACCCGCCGACGGACCTCGGCGGTCATCCCAACCCCGTTGTCGGCCACCTCCACCCGCACGATCTGATCGACTCGCCGCCCGGTGATCGCGATTCTGCCTCCCCGAGGCATGGCGTCGACCGCGTTCAGCAAGAGGTTGATGAACACCTCTCGTAGCTCGGCCGGTTCTCCCGCGACGAGCAGACCTGCTTCGAGCTCCGGATGAACGTCGATAGTGCGGCCGACCGCGTGCGACGCGTCCCGCCATTGGGGGCGAGTCAGATTGACGGTGTCCAGGACGATCTGCGCCAGGTCGACCACCGTGACGTTGGTGTCTCGCCGGACGCGGGCAAACTCCTGGATCCGTCGCACGGTGTGAGCCCCATCCTCGGCCGCCTGCTCGATCAATCGAAGCGACTCGGCCACACGCTGCGGGTCAACATGGCCGCGCTCGATCTCGAGTCGCGCCAGCTCGGCCCGCCCAAGGACCCCCGCCAGCAGATTGTTGACGTCGTGGGCCACGCCTGATGCCATCTGCCCGAGTGCCCGCAGCTTCTCGGCCTCGACCTGGCGCTCATCGGCTCGTCGCCGCTCGGTGACGTCGCGGAACACGCTCACCGCCCCCGCCATCTGCCCATCCGGTCCACGCAGCGGCACTGTGGTGTCAATCAGGATCCGTTCGCGGCCAGCGACGTCGACGATCAGCTCGCGGTCGACGCTCGGACGGCCACGCCGCAGGACCGCCATCAGCGGCAGCCCCTCCGCCGTGATCGGCTTACCGTCGGGCCAGCGCATCCCCGGCAACCCCAGCGCCGCGGGCGAGTCCACCATCTGCTCGCGCGACCTGCCCAACAGCTCGACCGCGGCGCCATTCGCCGACGTGATCGTCCCCGCGCCGTCGACGATCAGGATGCCGTCGGCCATGCTCTCGCCGATCGCCACGAGCTGTGCCGCCCGTTCCGCGGCGCGGGTCGCCGCTGCGCGCTCAGCCGCGTACATTCGCGCGACGTTCAGTGAAGCGGCCGCCTGTCCCGCGAGAAGGCCCAGGAGCTGGGCATCCTCGCCATCGAA
>JACCZL010000746.1 GCA_013695975.1 Chloroflexota bacterium | reverse complement strand
CCAGCCGGTGGCGCCCAGGCCGGTGGCGCCCCCGCGGGCGGCGCCCAGAAGGCCCCCGCCAAGCCGGCGTCCGCTTCGGGCGAGCTGAAGGTCTGGATGTCCGGGGCGCCGGAGCTCGAGCAGGCGTTGACCAAGATCCTCCAGGAATACAAGGCCGACAAGCCGAACCTGACGCTGACCGTGGAGAACTTCCCGTTCAACCAGTACTCCCAGAAGCTCACCACCTCCTTCGCCGGCGGCACCGGCCCGGACGTCTACTGGATCGACGTTCGGGCGGTCGAGTTCGCCAAGCGCGGGGCGCTGCTGCCGCTGGACCCGTTCGTCAGCAAGGAGTACACCGACGACCTATTCCCGGTCACCCTCGAGGCCGGCGAGTGGAACGGGAAGCGGTACGCCGTCCCGATGCACGAGCTGGCCAATGGCCTGTTCGTCAACAAGGCGATGTTCGAGAAGGCGGGCATCACGGTGCCGCGTGACCTGAAGGATGCCTGGACCTGGGACCAGCTCCGCGAGTACTCGATGAAGCTGGCCGAGCGCTCGGGCGGGACGACCAACGTCTGGGGCTTCGGCCACTTGCGCGAGCCGGGCGACTGGACCGTCCTGCCGTTCATCCACCAGAACGGTGGCCAGCCGCTCAGCCCGGACTACAAGAAAGCCTCCGGCTTCCTGAACGCGGAGCCGGCCGTGGAAGCGCTGAGCTGGTACGGCAAGCTGTACACCGAGGACAAGGTCGCCTCGGCCAGCCTCCCACCGGACGCCTTCCCGACGGGCAAGGTGGCTATCTTCGACGCGGTCAGCATCTATGTGGTCCCGCTCCAGCGCCAGCATCCGAACTTCCAGTACGAGGTGGCGCCGGCCCCGAAGAAGAAGCAAATGGCGGTGATGACCGGTGGATACAACGTCGGGATCAACCCCGCCACCAAACAGCCACAGGAGCTGTGCTGGGACCTGATCGACTACATGACTCGCGTTAAGCACGCCCAGTGGGCGCTGGAGAGCGGCTACCTGCCAGCCCGCAAGTCGGTGATCGAGGGGACCCCGATGTACAAGGAGCACCCCTGGAAACTGTTCCTCGACGAGCTTGCCCAGGCCGGCATCCACCGTCCCGCCTCGACGGAGTACTCGTTCTTCTTCGACACCTTCGGCGCGACCGTGACCGACATCGTCACCGGCGCCGACGTCAAGGCGAGCCTCGACAAGGCCGCCTCTGTCCTCGATCCGCGCCTGGCGGCGTCGTAGGGGGAGAGTTTGTCATCCTGAGCAAGGAGGGCTTGTCATCCTTCGCTGCACTCAGGATGACATACATCGTGTAGGGTAGGGCGAGCGAGTAGCCGAATGGCCACCCCAGGGATCACGAAGGCTGGGCAGGCGTTCCCCGTCCGAGTCGGGGCGGGCAAGCGCGGGCTGGGGGCGCAGCGCGAGGCCCACATGCTCGCCTTCTGGCTGCTGCTACCGGCCACGGTGGGGTTGATCCTCTTCACGTTCTTGCCGATCATCTACGCCTTCTGGGTCAGCTTCCACAACTACCAGCTCTTGACCGGCGCCACCACCTGGTTGGGGCTAGCCAACTACACCCGCCTCGCGGCCGACCCGGTCTTCAAGCAGTCCCTCTGGGTGGCGACCCTCTACACAGCGATTATGGTCGTCGCCCAGGTGGTCGGCGGGCTGGGGCTGGCGCTGCTGGTCAAAGAGCACGTCCGCGGGATCGGCTTCTTCCGGACGGTTTACTTCCTGCCGGTCGTCGCCTCGTTCGTGGTGATGGCGACCGTCTGGAAGTTCCTCTTCGCCGAGACGGGGATCTTCAACACCCTCCTGCTCACGGTCGGCCTGCCGGCCCAGCCGTTCCTCAAGAGCGCCGATCAGGCCCTCGCCAGCATCGCGGTACTGGGGTTCTGGAAGTTCGTCGGCTTCAACATGCTCGTGTTCCTGGGCGGGGTCCAAGCGATCCCACCGGACCTCTACGAGGCGGCCGGCATGGATGGCGCCGGCCCAATCCGACGATTCTTCGCCGTGACCCTGCCGCTGCTGAAGCGGGTGATGCTGTTCGTCGTCGTGATGACGACGATCGAGGCCTTCAAGGTCTTCACCCCGATCTACGTGATGACCAGCGGCGGGCCCCAGGAGTCGACGAACGCGGTGGTCTTCCTCGTCTTCCGGACGGCCTTCCGCTACTACGAGATGGGCTACGCGGCGGCGATGTCCTTCACCCTGCTCGCGCTGGTCATGGTGCTGATGTGGGCCCAGTTCCGATTCCTCCGCACCGACGTGGAGTACTAGCGTGGCGACGACCACCGAGATCGGAGGGAGGTCGAGGCTCGGCGCCGCGGGGCGGGCCTCGGCGGGCGTAAACCCCGGCGCCCTGGCCCGGCGGACTGCCCGCTACGGCGCGATGCTCCTGGTAGCGACCTTCTTCCTCCTGCCGTACGTCTGGATGGTCTCCGGCTCGCTGCGGACTCAGGCCGAGATCTTCGAGAACATCTATCCCCTGACGCCCTGGACGTTCCTCCCGAAGGAACCGACGCTGGAGAACTTCCGGGCGCTGCTAAACCTCCAGCCGCTGCCGTTCACCCACTACGTCTTCAACAGCCTCTTCGTCGCGGTCACGGTCACGGCGTGCTCGCTCGTCCTCAACAGCTTCGCGGCCTACGCCTTCGCGCGGATCGCCTTCCCCGGCCGCGACGTACTGTTCGTGCTGTTCCTGTCGACGATGATCATCCCGTTCGAAGTCCTGGCGATCCCGCTCTACCTCGAAATGCGCGCGCTCGGCTGGATCGACACCTACCAGGCATTGATCGTCCCCTTCGTGGCGAGCCCGCTCGGGATGTTCCTGCTCCGCCAGTTCTTCCTCGGGCTGCCGCGAGAGCTGGAGGAGGCGGCGCGGATGGACGGCTGCTCGATGTTCACGGCGTTCTGGCGGATCGTCCTACCGAACGCGGTCCCGGCCCTGATCGCGTTCGGGGTGATCCGCTTCCAGTTCAGTTGGGACGCCTTCGTCTGGCCGCTGATCGTCGCGCCGTCGCCGCCGGTCCGGGTGATCCAGGTGGCAATCGCCAGCTTTGACACCGACATCCAGATCCAGTGGAACCTGATCCTGGCCGCGGCGGTCCTCGCCAGCCTGCCGGTCATCCTGATCTTCGCCTTCCTCCAGCGCTACTACGTCCAGGGCATGGCCACCAGCGGCTTGAAGTAACGGGTAGGGGCGGGTTTCCAACCCGCCCCTACACCTATCCCCAGGAGGTCCCGAGATGACGCAAGCCCCGCGAACCATCACCGAGCCGCGGCGCGAGACGCCGATCATCGCCGAGACTGACGTGCTGGTCGTCGGCGGTGGGGCGGCCGGGATCAGCGCCGCCATCGCCGCGGCGCGCAACGGCTGCCGCGTCATCCTGACCGAGCGCTACCCTCACCTCGGCGGTCTGGCGAGCGGCGGGCAGGTTCTGGTGCTCGACGACATGGCCGACCTGCACCAGAAGACCGTCGCCGGCATCTCCGACGAGATCGTCGACCGCCTCGACGCGATGGGAGCCGCGGTCTACCCGCCGGTTGAAGACCGATTCACCTCGTCCGAGGAGACCTGGGCCCGCTGGGGGCGCTGGGGGCTCCAGGACAACTACGCCCGCACCCGGCCGAAGACGATCACCTACGCGGTAGCGTTCGACCCGGAGGCCCTCAAGTTCATCGCCTTGCAGATGATCGACGAGGCCGGCGTTCACCTGCGGCTGCACTCGACCTTCGTCGACGCGATCGTCGAGGACGGGCAGGTTCGGGGCGGGATCTTCCAGACCAAGTCCGGCCGGCAGGCGATCCTAGCACGGGTCGTCGTCGATGCGTCCGGCGACGGCGACGTCTTCGCCAGCGCCGAGGCGCCCTTCGAGGTGGGCAGCTACATCATGACCGTGGTCCACCGCTTCGCCAACGTCGATGTCGAGGCGGCGATCACCTGGGAGCAGGCCCATCCGGACGAGGCCGACAAGCTGCACAAGGCGATCAAGGCGATCTACGGCGGGTCCTGGGACTACTGGTGGCTGCGCACGCCGATCGATGGGGTCGTCTGGTGCAACTGTCCCCACATCCCGGACCTGAACGGCCTGCGCGTGGAGGACCAGACCTACGTCGAGTACGAGGCTCGCAAGCGGATCCAGCGAGCGCTCGCCTACGTCAAGGAGAACCTGCCGGGCTTCCAGCGGGCGGCCCTCGTCGATACCGCGCCCCAGCTCGGCACCCGCCAGACGCGCCTGCTGCAAGGCGAGTACGTCCTGACCAAGAGCGACGTCCTCGGCCGAAAGTGGTTCGCCGACCGGGTCGGGATGGGCCGCGACTACTACTACCCGTACCGGGTGATGCTACCGCTCGAGGTCGAGAACCTGATCGTCGCCGGCCGCTGCTTCTCGGCGACCTCCGAGGCGCAGCGGATGAGCCGCGAGATCCCGCCGATGATGGTCCTGGGCCAGGCGGCCGGCGTGGCCGCCGCCCTCGCCATCCGCCAGGGGCGGGCGTTCCGCGCGCTGGATGTGGGCGAGATCCAGGAGACGCTTCGCCAGCAAGGCGCCTTCCTCGGCGCCGAGCGCGATCCGTCCATGGACGGAGCCGCGTCGCTGGAGGCCGTGGTGGGTGCCGCGGAGCGGTGACATGCAGATGGAGCCCGCCTTCGAACACATCACGTATCAGCAGGACGGGCGCCTCGTCCTCGTGACGATCAACCGTCCGGAGGTTAGGAACGCCCTCAATCTCGAGGCCCATCTCGAGATGGATCGGGCCTGGCGGCGATATGAGGCCGACAACGAGGCATGGGTCGCCATCCTGACCGGCACGGGCGACAAGGCGTTCTGCGCTGGCTCCGACCTGAAGCAGGCCGCCTCGGGCGAGAGCAGCCCCCAGCCATACTGGCTGACGCTCAAGCCGGGCGGCTTCGGCGGCCTGACCGAGCGGTTCGGGCTGACCAAGCCGGTGATCGCCGCGGTCAACGGGTACGCCCTGGGCGGGGGCTTCGAGCTGGCGATGAGCTGCGACGTGATCGTCGCGGCCGAGCACGCCCGCTTCGGCCTGCCGGAGGCGCGGGTCGGCTTCACCGCGTCCGATGGTGGGATCCACCGGATCGTCCGCCAGCTCCCACTCAAGGTCGCGATGGGGCTGCTCCTAACCGGCCGCCAGTTCTCGGCCGAGGAGGCGCACCGATGGGGCGTCGTCAACGAGGTGGTTCCGGCCGGCGGCCTGCTGGTCGCCGCGCGCGCTTGGGCCGAGGCGATCCTCGAATGCGCCCCACTCTCGGTCCGGGCAAGCAAGGAGGCGGCGATGGCCGGCTTCGACCTGCCGCTGCCCGACGCGATTAACCGACGCTACGAGCAGATGCTCCGCCAGAACGCCTCGGAGGACCGCTTCGAGGGTCCGCGCGCCTTCGCCGAGAAGCGCAAACCCGTCTGGAAAGGACGCTAACATGACGCTTCCGCTTGACGGGGTCCGCGTCCTCGACTTCACCCAGGTCGAGATGGGGCCGGTCTGCACCCAGACCCTCGGGGACTTCGGGGCCGACGTCATCAAGGTCGAGCGCGCCGATGTCGGCGACATCGCACGCGGCAAGCCGATCCCGGTCGAGGGTGAGAACCCGATCTTCCTGAGCCTCAACCGCAACAAACGCGGGCTCGCCCTCGACATCAAGCAGGTGGCGGCGAAGGCGATCATCTACCAGCTCGTCGACAGGGCCGACGTCCTGGTCCACAACTTCCGCCCGGACGTGATGACCAAGCTCGGCCTCGGCTACGAGGAGTTGCGCCACCGCAACCCGCGGTTGATCTACGCCCACGGGAGCGGCTTCGGCCCGACCGGCCCCTACCGCCACAAGGGTGGCCAGGACGTCCTCGGCCAGGCGATGAGCGGGATGATGATGACTAACGCCCCGCGCGGGGGCGCGCCGGTCAAGGCCAACAACCCGATCTCCGACTTCACGGCCGGCATGCTTCTGGTCCAGGCGATTCTGCTCGGGCTGCTGGCGCGCGAGAAGACCGGGCGCGGCCAGGAAGTGTACACCTCGCTGCTGGACGGGATGATCGCCAGCCAGCTCCAGGAGGCGACCTACTGGCTGAACACCGGCCGCGAGTTCAACTGGGGCCACTTCCCGCTCGGCGGCCCCTACCCGACCAGCGACGGCTACATCGCGATGATCGGGGCCTTCAGGCCGTACCCGCTCCGCGACCTCTGCAGCGTCCTCGGCCTCGAGGATCTGTCCGAGGACCCACGCTTCAGCACGACCGAGCGGTCGATCGAGCACGGCCAGGAGCTCAAGGCGCTCATCGGCGAGGCCTTCCGGAAGCAGACGTCGGCCGAGTGGCTCCGCCTGCTCGAGGAGATCGACTTCCTCTGCAGCCCGGTCTACACCCTCGCCGAAGCCCTCGAAGACCCCCAGGTCCGCCACAACCAGATGGTCGTCGAGTTCGACCACCCCCAGGGCCGGGTCCGCGCCGTCGGCTCACCTGTCAAGCTCTCCGAGACGCCGGCGACGGTCCGCCATCCCCCACCCCTCCTCGGCGAGCACAACGACGAGATCCTCGCCGAGCTGGGCTACCCGCCCGAGCAGATCGTTGACCTCCGCGCCGCCGGCGTCATCCGCTAGCATAGCGCCACCACCGACGCGGTGCCGTCAGGCGGGATTGGTATTAGTTCCACAGCGGCGTGCGCAATGGTTGGCCCCCGCCGACTACCTGGTAGGGACCGCGCCGGGGGGTCAACTTCAACGAACACCGCTGTAGTGCAGAAACGTGCACTCGGACCTGCGGCCGTGGTTACTCGTGGCCCGGATCCGTGGTCGAGTCAGCAGGCCGCTCGTAGCGACGAGCCGGCCCCGCGCCGCGCGCACGGAGCAATCCGACCCGCGCCAACGCCGCCAGATCGGCGGTGGCCGTCGCGCGCGAGACCCGAAAACGCATCTGGTACTCCTGGGACGAGATGCGATCACCGGGCAGGAGTTGGCCGAGAAACTGGCGCTGCCGCGGGTTGAGGCTCCCGGTGTCAACCGTCATCCCACTCGACGGGGACCCGTCGAGTGGGACACCACGCAGGCTTACGATGAAGAGTCCGCGCTGCTCGTCTTCCCGGAACTCAGGCGGCGGGAGTCCTCGCTCGGCCAGGCGCTGGCGCATCCGATTGATCCCGGAGCCGGCGCGCTCGAGGTACAGCGTGCCCGCCTCGAGCCCACGGGTCTGGGCGAAGAAGAGGTTCACCAGCGATGGGTTACGCCGGGGCGGATGGTCGATCGGTCCCCGAGCAAGGTCCTCCACGCGGAGGCTACCGATCAGCAAGCCCGGGCTGGCTACCTCGATTCGGTCGCCGAGCAACCGGACGCTGATCTCGGCCCAGGCGACCGCATAGTCACGGTGGATGAGCGCGTTGACGATCGCCTCGCGGAAGACCTCCATCGGGTAGTCGCCGGTCAAGTTTCGAAGCAAGAAGCGCTCGGTCGCTCGGAGTTGGTCGATGAAGACGCCGGCCGTTACAAGGCGGTCCACTGGGTCAGCACCCGCGGCGTCGCTGTACCGGACGAGGGACACCGTCGCCTGCGGGAAGTGAGCTTCCGGAGCCGTGCCGAACAGTAGGACGGCGCCGGCGGTTGGGTGGGATCGGACGCCCTCTCGCCGCGCCAATCCGTGTCCGGCCAGGACTCCCTCCGGCGGATGGTTCGGATCGAGAGGAGGCTGGCCCTGGCTGGTCAAGAAGCGGGCCACCCGCCCCGCATCGAGATCCTCCAGCGACGCCGTGCGGACCAGCGTTCGGCCAAAGTCGAGACCACCGGTGTCCTGGACTATCTCGAGCAGCTCGCTGTGGCTGGCATGGTCCGTCGTCGCGCCGCGGCGGATCGGGCAACCGCGCTCCTTGACGACATGGGGCTTTCGGTCGCTGCGCGGCACGGTGATGACGAGGATCGGCTCACCGCTTACCCAGGGCAAGATCTCGACGTCTACCTCGACCGGCGGCGAGCAATGGGCGGTGATGATCTGCTGGACCTGATCGGCGCTGATGCCCACTGCACCGCCTGGGCCAGGCAGACGTATGGTCTCGTCGACGCCGATAACGAGGTACCCGGGGTCGCCACGGGTGTTGGCCATCGCGGCGATGTCCCAGGCCAGATCCGAGCGCCGCTGGGCGCGCAAGGCACCATCGCCGATGTCGAGCCGGTACTCCAGCTTGAGGTCGACCTTCGACGTTTCGCCGTGCCGCACCAGCCCTTCGAGCTCATGGCGCTCCATCTACGGCGCCTCCCCAGGCCAGGCCGCGGTCGCCTCCACGTTCGCCGGCGTGTAGTAGGCCCCGCGCTTCGCACCGTGCCGCACCAGGAGCCCGCGAGCGACCAGGTCGTTCAGATCGCGCAGGGCCGTTATCTGGGTCACACTGGTGAGGCGCCGGTAGTCGGCGTTGGTCATCGTGCCGTTCCGCAGGAGGTGCTCGATCGCCAGCAGTTGGCGAGGGTTGCCCCCTTGATGCTCGAGTCGGTTGCGATACTGGCGCAGGCGCTCCGAACGTTGCAGGACCTGACTTGCACCGACGAGGGTCACCGTCACCGTGGTAGGACTTTCCGTGAGCGCCAGCTCGGGATAGCTATCCTGGTCCAGAAGGGAACGCACGCGCGCGAGGCCGAGGCCGAGGCCCTCGCCGTAGCCGAGCGTACGCATACCCTCGGCCAGCCGGGGATTGCGGGCCAGCCGCTCGAGCCTGCCGTGCAGGTCGGCCGGGCTGAGCGGCCCCGGCAACCGGCCGGGACTGATGATCTCCCAGCGGTCGAAGAACATGTGCACCTGGATGGCCATCCCGCGCTGGCTGTAGTCTCGGTGGATCAAGGCATTCAGCAGCAACTCCGACACGGCTTCCATGGGATACTCCGGGATGTCCTGCCGGCGGAAGCCCTCGATGCGCATGCCTACACGCATATACTGAGCAACGAATGTCACCGCCTGTTCCAGTTGGTCCGGCAGCGCCCCTTCGATCGTGGCGCGTTCGGCGTATCGGTCGGCGTGGTCGCCGGCGAAGCGCATCAACTCGACTCGCGCCTGCGGCAGGAAGCGCTGCGGCGTTCGCCCGAAGAGGAGGAGCCCTGCGACCGTCGGTACCAGGTCCTTCCCCAATGAGGTGGGCGCCGGTCTGGCCGCGAAGCCGAGGTTTCGGAGGAGCGTGCCGAACCCTAGCTCGCCGGACGCCTCCGCACCCCTGCGCGCTAAGTACCGGTCGAAGCCGGACGGATCGAGGTCGGCGAGGGTGGCATCTGCGACTGGAGCATCCTCGAACGCGCCGAGGCTCGTCTCCATCGCGAGACGGTGGAGGTCGCCGCCGGTGCCCGCGGTCGACGTGGCCCCTCGGCGGACGAACAGCTCGGTGGTCCCGGCTACCGTGTACGGTTTGTTCCAACCGTAGGGGACGCTGAACACGACCACCGCATGGCTCCCAATCCTGACTGTCTCGGCGGTAACCTCCAACGGCGGTTCCCCGTGCGTGCGCACGTACTGGACGAGATCATCGACGGACGCCCGGTCGGCCTCGATGCCCAACACCCGGCCGTCCTCGTCCACACCACAGACGATGTGTCCGCCCTTCGCATTCGCCAGGGCGACTACGTCGTGCAGCAACGAGGTGGGACGCGGGAGGCCTTTCTTGAACTCGGCCGTTTCGCTCTCGCCGTTCACCAGGATCTGACGGAGGTCCGCTTCCAGCACACGCGCCCCAGAATGAAGGATGATGGAATTCTACCAATTTACTGACCTATGTGCTAGTGGAATAACCAACATTTCGCCTAAGTATCCTGCAAGTCCATCAATGGCAAGGGGTGTGTGGAGGGGCAGAGGTCCACACCTCGCTGCTCGATGGGATGATCGCCAGCCAGCTCCAGGAGGCGACCTACTGGCTCAACACCGGCCGCGAGTTCAAATGGGGTTACTTCCCGCTCGGCGCCCCCCGCCGCGCCTCGGCGAGCACAACGACGTGATCCTGGCCGAGCTGTGCTACCCTCCACGGGACGTCGATAGCCTGCGGGCCGGCGGGGTCATCCGCTGATCGGGGCGGTCCCGGGCCAGCGGTGAGGTTGTCCGCCAGCCCCGAGGCAATCCGGAAGGCCATCCAGAAGACGATCGAGATGAAGAGCGGAAAGTAAAGCGGCGGCGCTTCGAGCGGCTGCTCGAGGGAACAGGCGATGCACGTTCGGCCGCGGGACCTGCCGGCGATCCTCCGCGTCCTCGCGGAGATCCCGGCGCGGCGGCGGATCGTCGTGCTCGCCGACGTCTCCGAGGCACGCGGCGGCCAGGGACCGACCTATCGGCGTCTGGGAGAGCGCATCGCGCGCGTGCTCGCGGCGGTTGATCTGGTCAAGGGGGATCTGCTGCCCGGCGACGTCGTGCTGATCAAGGGGCGGATGTCGCAGCGGCTGGAGCGGGTGGCGCTGGCGCTGCAGGGACGGGAGGTCCGCTGCGACATCGCCGCCTGCGATGCCGGCGCCTGGACGCCCTGCCACCGCTGCCCGATGCTGGAGCGTGGGTGGGACGGCTCGCGGGTGGGGCTGTGAGCGGCGGCCTCGGCGGCAGATCCTTCTTCCATCCCGTTGCCGTGACCCGCGCTGTCCGGACGCTCGCGTCCTCGGGCCCGCGATTTCCACTCGAGGAGGCCCTCCTCGGCCTGCGCTTCTACGGGAGCCTGCCCCGCTTCCTGCGACATCCGATCAGCTCCCAAGAAGCCCGGCGGACGCTCCGATGGCGACTCGAGCGGCGCGAGGTCGATTTCCTCGCGCTGGCCCGCCGAGCGGTCTACTCGAACGCCGCGAGCCCCTACCGCCGCTTGTTGGAGCTTGCCGGCTGCGAGTACGGCGACATCGAGCGCCTCGTGCGTAAGGAGGGCGTGGAGGGGGCGCTGGTTACGCTGTATGGGCTCGGCGTCTACCTGACCGTGGACGAGCTCAAGGGGCGCCGACCGGCCGTGCGGGGCAGCGCCACGATCGACGTGGTGCCGAGTCAGCTCTGGAATCCGAGCTCGACGGTCCATCTGCTCGGGCAGACCGGTGGCAGCTGAGGGACGCCGGCGCCGGTGCCGCACGATCTGAGGTGGGTGCGCGACGGCGCGGTCAACAAGCTGCTGGCGATCGAGGCCCGCGGCGGCCGCTCATGGCGACACGCGAACTGGGAGACGCCGGGTGGCGGGGCGATCGTGCAGCTCTTGCGCTTCAGCGCGATCGGCTCCCCCGCCGTACGCACCTTCGTGCAGCTCGACCCGGAGATCCCGGGCGTGAGCCCCGCGTACGGTCGGCGGGTCCGCCTGCTGCGCTGGGTAGGCTGCCTGCTCGGCGTCCCGCAGCCCCACCCGCGCTACGTCGCGCTGGAGCAGCCGCTGCCGATCGTCCACTGGATGGCCGCGGTCTTGCGAGCCGGGGCAACCCCGCATCTGATGACGTTCACGAGCCCGGCGGTCCGACTATGC
>JACCZL010000905.1 GCA_013695975.1 Chloroflexota bacterium | reverse complement strand
CAATCCGGCCTGAGCCTACGACGCGCGAACCTGCGCTCTGCTAGCATCTGGGTCTCCGTGGCATGATCGGCATGCGGGCAGCGAGGGCAGGCACGTGGGCCTGCCCATACGTAGGGGCAGGCCCACGTGCCTGCCCTCGCTGCCCGCATGCCGATCATGCCACGGAGACCCAGATGCTAGCAGAGCGCAGGTTCGCGCGTCGTAGGCTCAGGCCGGATTGCCGCCGGTCGCCGGAGCCGGACTCCCGGTCCGCGCGGTGCGGGCGTAGCGGCGAAGCAGCCAGAGCCCGACCAGGGCCGGCCCCCAGAGCGGAAGCCACACGACCAGCCAGATCGCCAGCGTGAGCAGCGCGCGTCCAACTCCGGCCAGCGCCCGGAGCGCCTCGCCGACCGTCCCTTCCGCCGTCCAGCCGTTGCGGCCCAGCGCCGCCGGCTCGCGGATCTGGAGGGTGATCGTTGCCAGGTCGGCGCGTCGCTCGAGCGCCTGCTTGCGGCCCTGAGTCTGCTCGACCTGACCGCGCACCGTCGTCAGCTCGCGCTGGATCTGAAGGATGTCCTCGATGCGCTGGGCCCGCCCCAGCAGGCCGCGGAGACTGTCCTCAGTCGCGTGCAGATTGCGCAGCCGTGAGTCCAGGTCGACCAGCTCCTCGGTCACGTCCTGACCCTGAGACTGCTCCTCGACGACCTTCTCGGCAACGCCGCGCAGGCGCTCCAGCGTCGTCGCATAGGTCGCCGGGTCGGCAGGCACGCGGACGGTAACCGTCGCGGTCGTGCGCTCACCCTCCTGACGGACCTGGGAGCCGGCGACCAGCCCGCCCTGCTCGATGGCAATCCGCTCGACCTGGCGGTACGCATCCTGGACGTTGGTCACGCTGATCGTCATCGTGACCGTGCGGATGATGCTTCGGTCCAGGCCTGGCAGCCCTTGCTGGGCCATCTCGACCGGTGCGGCCGCCGGAGCGCCCGCCACGGCAGCGGCTCCGGCCGGGCGCGCGGCATTGGCGGTCGTGGCGGGGGCCGAGGCAGGCTTCGCGATCTCGGAGCGGCTGGCCGAGTCCGTCGACCCCTTCAGGCTCTCGGCGGGCCCGGAGCCCGCGCTCGGCGACACGGCGCTTGGACCCGGAGCACAGGCCGAGCCGAGCACAACGGTGAGAACGCTGATCATCGCCAGCAGTCGTCTTCGCATGAGATCCTCCCCGCGGTTTTCCCTGTCTGGATCGTAGACGCCAGTCTCCGAGCGTTGGTTCCAACCGCCGGCCTCCATTACGATCACCGTGCGATGTCCGACCAGCTCCTGTTCGACGCCCGCGGCGCCGTTCGCACGATCACCTTCAACCGTCCGAGCCAGCGCAATGCCCTGCCCCCCGAGGGCTGGCTGCGGCTGCGGGACCTCCTTGGCGAAATCGCGACCGACGCCGCGGCCCGCGTCGTCGTCTTGCGGGGGGCCGGCGGACAAGCCTTCTCGTCGGGCTATGACATCGGCGCCCTGCAGCAGCTCGAGGCACAGGGCATCGTCCTCTCGACCCCCGACGATCCCTTCGAGCAGGCCCTTGCGGCGGTCGTCGAGCATCCGCTGCCGATCATCGCGATGATCGACGGCTTCGCCGTCGGCGGCGGCTGCACCCTCGCGGCCGGCTGCGACCTCCGTCTGGCCGGGGCAAGCGCCCGATTCGGTATGCCGCCGGCCAAGCTGGGCGTCCTCTACAGCGCCACCGAGCTCAAGCCGTTCCTCGACCTCCTGGGCCCCGGCCGCGCCAAGCTGCTCTTCTACTCGGGCCGCATCATCCGGGCACAAGAGGCCCTGGCCCTCGGTCTGGTCGAGGTGGTCGTGCCCGACCCCGAGCTGGAGACCTACACCTACGCCCTGGCCGACGAGATCGCCACCAACGCCCCGCTCGCGGTCCAGGGGACCAAGCGAATCCTGCGCCACATGGCCGGTCCGGCCGCGCCCCCCGAGCTCGCTGAAGAGATCGACGCGATCATCCGACGTACCAACACCAGCCGCGATCTCCAGGAAGGCACGCGGGCTTTCCTGGAGAAGCGCCCCCCCGCGTTCGGCGGCCGCTAGACCGGATCCTTCACCGGCGCCTGGTCGCTCGGGAATCCGTAGGCGGGGGGCTTGTCGCCCCGCTTCC
>JACCZL010000889.1 GCA_013695975.1 Chloroflexota bacterium | reverse complement strand
GGATCTCGGCGACGCCGTCGCGGACTGCCAGCTCCAGCACCGCGCGGATCGCGTTGTGCAGCCCGGTCAGCCGCTCACCCGTGATGTCCTCGGCCCGCGTGCCTGGCTCGAGGGCGGCATCGAAGATGATCTCATCGGCGTAGATGTTGCCGACCCCGCCGATAAAGGTCTGGTCGAGCAGCAGCGGCTTGAGCTGCATCCGCCGCCGATGAGCCAGGCGCTCTCGTAAGACGTCGACGGTGAATTCCGGCTCGAGCGGCTCGGGGCCTAGGCGGGCCTTCGCCAGCAGGGGCTCGACGGCCGTGGCCGGCAAGAACCAGACCCGCCCGAACTGGCGGATGTCGGTCAGGTAGAGCGTGCTGCCATCGTCGAGCCGGAGGATGACGTGGGTCGACCGATGCGGGAGGGGCGCCTCGAACGCGGGCACCGGATGCCCGCCCGCGGCAAGTGTCACGCCGGCTCGGTCGCGGTGAACGATCTGCCCGGCCAGCCTCAGGTGGAACACCAGCGCAAACTCGTCGCTGAGGTCAAAGGTCAGGAATTTCGCCCGCCTCCGAAGCTGGAGCACCGACGTGCCGACCAGCTCGTCCGGCCGCAGCCCGGTCGGGGTGACGAAGATCTTGGGCAGCCGGATCTCGACCTCGACGAACGTGGAGCCGACCAGCGTCGCCTGCAGGTTTCGGCGCAGCGTCTCGACCTCGGGCAGCTCAGGCATGGTCGGGTGTTGGGTGGAGGTCTTCCCAGTTCTCGCCCGCCTTCAGCTCCACCCGAAGCGGCACCGACAGTGCCATCGCCCCTTCCATGATCGTCCGCAGTCCAGAGGCGAACGCCCCGATCTCGTCGCGAGGGATCTCGAACACGAGGTCGTCGTGGACCTGGAGCAGCATCAGCGCGCGCAAGCGCTGCTCGTCGATGAGGTACTGGACGCGGATCATGGCGGTCTTGACGATGTCGCTGGCGGTGCCCTGGATCGGGTGGTTGATCGCCATCCGCTGCCCCGACGACCGGACACCGTGCACACGGCTCTGCAGCTCCGGAATGTAGCGCCGTCTCCCCGACAGCGTGGTGACGTACCCGCGTTGCTCTGCCTCCCGCAGCACCTCGTCCTGGTAGGCCTTGATCGTTCCGAAGCGCTCGAAGTATTGCCGGATGAAACGCGATCCCTGCTCGGGTGGCAAGCCGATCTGCTGCTGCAAGCCGAACTCGGTGATGCCGTACAGGACGCCGAAGTTGGCGATCTTGGCCACGCGCCTCATGTCGGCGGTAACCTCTTCGAGCGGGACGTCCATGACCTCCGCGGCGGTCGCGGCGTGAATGTCGAGGCCGCGGGCGAACGCGTCGACCAGGGTTGGATCGCGGGTCACGTGAGCCATGATCCGCAGCTCGATCTGGCTGTAGTCGGCACTCAACAAGAGGGTCTCGGCGGCGCCCGGCACAAACGCCTTCCTGACCCGCTTGCCGAGATCGGTGCGGATCGGGATGTTCTGGAGGTTCGGCTCGGAGCTCGAGAGCCGACCGGTTGCGGCGACCGTCTGATTGAAGGACGTGTGGATGCGCCCGGTGTGCGGATTCACCAACAGTGGCAGGGCGTCGATGTAGGTCGACTTCAGCTTCTGGAGCTGGCGATGCTCCAGCACCAGCTCGACGATCGGGTGGGCGCCGCGCAGCTCTTCCAACACTTCCGCGCCGGTCGACGCCTGCCCGGTCCGCGTCCGTCGCGAGCGCGGCAGCCCTAGCTCTTCGTAGAGCACGTGCGACAGTTGCTGGGTTGAGCCGATGTTGAAATGGTGGCCGACGAGCGCGTACATCTGCTCCTCGATCTCGCCGAGTCGCTTGGCCAGCTCGCCGCTGAGCCCGTGCAGGTAGGCCACGTCGATGGCGATGCCGTTCCGCTCCATCCGCGCCAGGACCGGAACCAGCGGCAGCTCGACGTCGCGGAACAGCTCCTCCAGTCCGGATTCGCGCAGCTCGCCGTTCAGGATCGGCACCAGGTGGCAGACCGCCTGGCTCTCCCCGCAGGCGTACGCGCCGACCTGCTCGATCGACAGCTTGTCCATCGTCGTCGCCGATCGACCGCTGCCGAGCAGCGTGCTGCCCGCCGGAAGCTCGATCTGGAGCTTGGTCCAGGCCAGGTCGCGCAGCGCCAGCGCCCGCTGCGAGCTCTCGAGCAGGTAGGCGGCGATCATCGAATCGAAGTCGAGCCCGCGTAGCTCGACCCCATGCCGCGCCAGCACGATCTCGTGGAATTTGGCGTTGTGCGCCCACTTCCGGATGCCCTCGTCCTCCAGGATCGGGCGCAGCCGCTCGCGGACGAGCTCCCAGCCGAGCTGTTGGCCTTCCTCGTGGCCGACCGGAACGTAGAACGTTGCCTCGGCCGACGGCGCGATCCCCAGCCCGACGACATCGGCGCGCATCGCCGCCGTGCCGGTCGTCTGGACGTTCAGGGCGCAGGCCCCAGCCGCCTGAACCTGGGCTACTAGCGCGTCGAGCGCCGCGACGTCCTGGACCAGGACAGGTCCGCTCGACGGGGCCGCCGGCTCAGGGCGCGGCCGATCGGCTGCCTTGCCGAACAGATCGAGCTGGCCGTCGTCCGGCTGCCCAGCCACGAGCTCGCTGCCCATCGACTTCTCGATCGTGTCGAGCAGGCTCCTGAAGCCCAGCTCGTGGAACAGCGCGACGACGCGCTGGCGCTCGAAGCTCCTGAGCTCGGCGCGCTCGACGTCGAGCGTGACCGGCAGGTCGCAGACGATCGTGGCCAGCTTCTTGGCCATCATCACCTGGTCGCGGTACGGCTCGAGCAGCGTCTTCTGCTTAGCCGGTAGCTCGTCGAGGCCCTCGTAGAGCGCCTCGACGCTACCGTAGGTCGCGACCAGCTTGGATCCCGTCTTGTCGCCGACGCCCGGCACGCCGGGGATGTTGTCGGAGGTGTCGCCGCGCAGCGCCTTGAAGTCCGGAAGCTGGCGCGGCTCGAAGCCGTACCGCTCGCGTACCGCCTGCTCGTCGTACAGGACCGTGTCGGAAAAGCCCCGCCGCGACGTCAGCACCCGGACGTGGGGGTTGACGAGCTGGAGCGCGTCCATGTCGCCGGTCAGGATCACGACGTCGAGCCCATGCTCGACCGCTTGCTTCGAAAGGGCCCCGAGCAGGTCGTCGGCCTCGTAGCCGTCGAGCTTGAAGACCGGTATGTTCATCGCGTCGAGCAGGCGGTACACGTG
>JACCZL010000878.1 GCA_013695975.1 Chloroflexota bacterium | reverse complement strand
GCCGGACGCGGCGCGGCCGGCGCGCTGGGCGGGCGAGCGGGAGCCGGGTTGGGCGCGACGGGCGGACGGACCGGAGCGCTTGGGACCACGACAGGCGGTGCGGCGGCGGGCGGTGGAGGCGGCGCCGGCTCACCCTCGGGGATGCTGAACCAGTGCCGCAGGATCCGGGCGGCGATGGGCGCGGCGTCCTTGCTGCTCGAGCCCCGCTCGACGAAGACCGTGACCGCGATCTGGGGGTCCTCGACTGGGGCGAAGCCGGTGAACCAGCCGTGGGTCTGCTCGCCGCCGAGGGCGTTGACACCCTGACCATACTCCGCCGTGCCGGTCTTGCCGGCGACGCGCAATCGCGGGATCCGGTAGTCGCGGAGGAGCTGCCCACTGAAGCCGGCTTCCATCCCCTCGACCAGTAGCCGCAGGTGGCGCCCGTCGACGTCGAGCGTGCGGATCGCCTCCGGCCGCGGCTTGTGGACGACCGCGCCCTCCGAGTCGAGGACTTCCTTGACGACCCGCGGCTTCAGCAGCGTCCCACCATTGGCGATGGCGACGGTCATGTTGTGGACCTGGAGCGGCGTAGCCTCGACGTAGCCCTGGCCGATCGACATGTTGTAGGTGTCGCCTTTGACCCAGACTTCGCCGACCTGCTGGAGCTTCCAGGCCTCATCCGGGATCGTGCCGGCGCTCTCCCCCGGCAGGTCGACGCCGGTCGGCGCGCCGTACCCGAGCATGCGAGCGTAGCGAGCGAGCCGATCGTGACCAAGCCCGACGAAGCGCTCCGGCTCGTAGCCGCCCCCGAGATAAAAGAAGTAGATGTTGGAGGAGTTGGCGATCGCCTGGATGAAGTTGAGACGGCCAAGGGGGGCCCAATCGGGGAACGGCTGGCGGTAGGTTGGTTGGAGGTCGTGGGCCACGTAGAGGATGCCCTTGCTTTCGATCACGGTGCCGCGGTTCGCGACGCCTTCCTGGAGCGCCCCGAGGCCGGTCACGAGCTTGAAGGTCGAGCCAGGTGGGTAGTTTCCAGAGATGGCACGGTCGAAGAACGGCTGCTCAGGATCCTTCAAGAGCTGTTCGAGCTCCTCCTCGCGCGCGTCGTCGTCGAAGACGTTGTTGTCGTAGGTCGGCAAGCCGACCAGTGCCAGGACCTCGCCGGTCTTGACGTCGCTGACGATCGCCGCCCCGACGTTGCCCTGGCGCAGCCCCTCGCGCAGGATGGTGGCGATCACCCGCTGCGCCTCCAGGTCGACCGTCAGGACCAGGTTCTTGCCGGGCTCGGGTGGATCTCGGCGCAGCTCGTTGACGGCCCGCCCGGCCGCGTCGACGACGTACATCCGCCGACCTGGCTTGCCGCGCAGGAAAGACTCGTAGGCGTCCTCGAGACCGGCCGTGCCGATGCGGTCGTTGATCGAGTAGCCCTCTTGCTCGGTTTTCTGCTTGTACTCGGCCAGCGAGAGGATGCTCGGCGAGATCGGCCCGGTGTAGCCGAGCAGGTGGGCGAGCAGCGGTCCAGTCGCGTAGCGCCGGGCGCTCTCGACGGTGACCAGCACCCCGGGCAGGTCGATATGGTGCTGCTCGACCATGAGGGCCGCCTCGCGCGGAACGTCTGCCTTGATCGGCACGGGCGTGAACTGGTCACCTTGCGAAACCCGCCGATCGACGGCTGCCCGCATCTCGACGGTCGTGACCCCGATGAGCGTGGCGAGGCGCTCGTAGACCGCCGTCGCCTCGCCACGCGGCGGCAGATCGGCTGGGACGATCGAGACGACGAAGACCGGCGCGTTCGAGGCGACGATCGTCCCCTGGCGGTCGTAGACGACACCGCGGGGTGGTGTGAGCTGGTTGACCCGCACGCGATTGGTATCGGCGCGCTGGCGGAGCTGGGCGCCTTCGACGATCTGCAGACGCCAGAGCTGGACCCCGAGGATGGCGAAGGCGACGAGGACGGCGACTCGAAGCAGATGCGGGGCAACCCCGGACGTGCCGCGAGGCTCGCCGGATTCGATCATGAAGCTTGCCAGAACGCGGAATGTCGGTTGAGTGTACCTGGGATGGGCCGATCAGGGCCAGCCGAGCGGGTATAGTGTTCGACATCGTGGCCAAGCAGCGCACCGTCTTCGGGATGCGGGTCGAGCAGCCGGCTCAACCGAGCTGGCTGGTGGCGATCAACAAGCTCTGGGTCGTCGCGATCTGCCGCTGGCACTCGCTCGAGGTTAGCGGCAAGTTCCCGAGGACCGGTCCGGTCCTACTGCTCGCCAATCATGCCTCCTGGATGGACCCGGTCATCCTGGCGGAGGCGGTTACTAGCATCGCCGGGCGGACGATCTCGGTCATGACCCGGTCGGAGTTCTTCGAGACGCCCTTGCTCGGCTGGTGGTTGCGACGCTCGGGCGGGATCGCGATTCGGCGTGGGGAGGCCGACCTGGCGGGCCTGCGGCGCGCCCGTGAGGAGCTGCGCCAGGGACACGTCCTGGGCATGTTTCCGCAAGCCACCCGAGCGTACGGCCGACAGGGGCTTTTCGGAGAGATCAAGTCGGGTCCGGCGTATATTGCCGCCAGGACCAGCGTGCCGGTCGTCCCGACGGCCATCCTCGGGAGCGCTGGCTCGCTCTTCAGCCGCGTTCGCTACGAGGTTCGCTTCGGCGAGCCGTTCGTCGTGCCGTCCCTCGCGCGTCGGGCCTCGCAGCCCGAGGTCGAGGAGCGAACGCGACTGGTCGAAGAGCGCATGCTCGCCGTGCTACCGGACTCGTACAAGCGAGATCGCCGCGCCACCGCTTGACGTGTGACCGCTTACGAGTGGCGCGACGAACCGGGAATCGAAGGGAGATTGGACATGGCTACCGTTACTGTAGGGCTACTCGTTCGATTGGAAGCGAAGCCGGGCAAAGAGGCGGAGGTGGCGCGTTTCCTCGAGGGTGGGCTGACGCTGGTCCAGGCGGAGCCGGCCACGACCGCCTGGTTCGGGATCCGCATGGGACCGTCGACGTTCGGCATCTTCGACGTCTTCCCGGACGACTCAGGCCGACAGGCGCACCTCTCGGGCCGCGTCGCCGCCGCGCTGATGGAACAGGCGCCCGAGCTGTTCGCGCAGCCGCCCGCCATCGAAAACATCGACGTCCTCGCGTCCAAGCTACCCGGGTGATGGAGGGAGGCCCCGGCATCTCGAGCGACAAACGAGAGGCATGGATGAAACCACTCGGCCGGACCCTACGCCGGGGCGGCCGGAACGGACGTGGAGATGGAGCAGTCTCAGGATCAGGTGGCTGGAAGGGCGGACACCAGCCGAGCGGAGGCCTTCAGCGATGGCGTGTTCGCGATCATCA
>JACCZL010000865.1 GCA_013695975.1 Chloroflexota bacterium | reverse complement strand
CGCGAAGCCGGCCGCTACAGCGGCCCCGGCGGCTCAGGCCGCGCCGGCCGCGAAGGCGCCAATCAGCCTCAAGGGCACGACTCTGTCAATCCTTCAGTGGTCGAACTTCGTCCCGGACGCTGACCCGTTCTTCCAGAAGCAGATCCAAGAAGGCTTCATGAAGGACACCGGCGCCCAGGTCAACATCGAGTTCATTGACCAAAACACCATTGCGCCGAAGATCTCGGCGGCCATCCAGAGTGGGTCCGGGCCCGACATCATCCAGTTCAACCACAACTGGCCGCACGTGTACCAGGAGGGGCTAGTTGACGTCTCAGACGTGGCCGAGGTCGTCAAGAGGGCGACCGGCGACTTCTATCCAGGCTTCGACGCCTACAACAAAGTCGACGGCAAGTACCTGGGGATCCCACACGATTTCATCGGCCTCGCCGTCCACTGGCGCAAGTCCTGGTTCAAGGAAGCCGGCATCGAGAAGTTCCCGACCACCTTCCAGGAGTATTTCGAGGCCGGCAAGAAGCTCAAAGCCAACGGCCATCCGCTCGGCGAGTCGCTCGGTCACAGCGTCGGCGACCCGGTCTTCTTCACCTATCCGCTAATGTGGTCCCACGGCGGAGCCGAGGTCGACGCGCAGGGGAGGCTTGCGATCAACACGCCAGAGACCGTCGCCGCGGTCAAGCTGCTCAAGGACAACTGGAAGGACGCCTTCGACGAGACCGGTCAGGGCTGGGACGACTCGTCGAACAATCGGGCGTTTCTCGCTGAGACGGTCGCGGCGACGCAGAACGGAGCGAGCATCTGGTGGGTGGCCCGCAAAGACAAGGCTCCGTTCTTCGACGACATTGGGCTCGACCTGCTGCCGGCCGGGCCCAAAGGGCGCTTCACCATGGGCCAGCTCTGGTCGCTTGGCATTATGAAGTACAGCAAGAACGTCGACGCCGCCAAAGAGTTCATTAAGTGGCAGATGTCGGACCCGGTCTGGATGCCACTGTTCGAGCTCATGGGCAGTTTTATCAACGGTATCGGCGCCAAGCAGAACGACAACCCCATCTGGGAGAAATTCCCGCCGGTCACCCGTGTTTTCAAGGACGCCCCCGCGAGCTTCCGTGGGATCGGCTCGCCCGGCCCGCCGACTCAGAAGGTGGGGCTCGCGCAGGCCAAGTACATCATCGTGGACATGTTCGCCAAGGCTGTCCAGGGCGATTCTCCGGAAGCTGCCGTCGCCTGGGCCGAGGCCGAGATGAAGTCGATCTACGGGTAGGGAGCCCCCAGAGCGGCGTGATGAATCGACGCCTTACGGGCCTTCACAGCGCCCCCTTCGTCGACGGCACCTGGTCGGCGATGCGGGGGTCGAGGCGGGTCGCCTGTTCGAGGGCTCGGGCGAGCGCCTTGAACGTGGCCTCGGCGCGGTGATGATCGTTCTCGCCTGCCTGCAGGCGGACGTGGAGGGTTAGGCGACCCTCGACCGCGAACGAGCGGAGGAAGTGCGAGACCATCTCGGTGGGTAGGGTGCCGATCATCTCGCCGCCGAACGGGAGCTCGATCGCGGCGAAGCCCCGCCCGCTGAGGTCGACCACGACCTGGACCAGGGCCTCGTCGAGTGGCACGGTGGCGTCGGCGAAGCGCCGCAGGCCGCGTCGCTCACCCAGTGCACGATCGAGCGCCTGCCCGAGGACAATCGCGACGTCCTCGACAGTGTGATGGGCGTCGACGTGGAGGTCACCGGACGCCTCGATCGTCAGGTCGAAGCGGGCGTGGCGAGCCAGACTCTCGAGCATGTGGTCGAGGAAGCCGACGCCGGTCGAGACTTCGGCGCGGCCACTCCCGTCCACGTCGAGCCGCAGCTCGATCTTCGTCTCGCGCGTCTCGCGGCTGATCTGAGCGGTCCGGCCGGGCCCCGCATCGGTCGGGTCCGCCCGCTCCTCCGCTCCCCGTCCTTGCATGCGTCCCTCCCGCCAACCGAAGCGCCAACGGCGCACGATGCTCCAGCGTAGTATGCGCGCTCCGGGCCCGTCTCGTCCCGTTTGGGCATCCCGCGGCATAATCCGTGGACCGGAGGTGGGATTGCGCTGTGAGCTGGGACATCGTGGTGCTGGTGATCGTCGCCCTGGCGGGCTTGGCGCTGGGCTTAGCGCTGGCGCTCTTGCGCCCCCGCCGAGCGCCCGTGCAGCGAACGGATCAGCTCGCGGATGCCCGGGCCGGGCGCGACGAGCGGTTGCGCGCGGCCCGAAGTGGGGCATTGGAGGTACGGTCCGAGGTCGAAGCGCTCGCCCGGCAGAGCTTGCAAGCGACGCACGAGCTGGAGCAGCGGCTCGCCCGGCGCGAAGAGCGTCTCGACAGCCGGCTCGACAGCGCCACAGCGCGCGAGGCGGCGATCGAGCGGCGAGGGGCGCAGCTCGAGGAGCGCGCGTCGCTGGTCGGCGCAGCCTATGACGAGCACGTCGCGGCGCTCGAGCAGACCCGAGCGCTTTCGCCCGAGCAGGCGCGCACCCGACTGCTGGACGAGGTGGCGCCCTCGGTGCGCGAGCCGACGATTGCCAGAACCGCGGCGATTCTCGCGGAAGCCGACCAAGCAAGCCAGCGGGCGCGGGCACGCCCGGCCGCCCTGGCCATTCAGCGAACCTCCGGCGAGCTGGTCGGCGAATTTGCCCTGGTCTCGGTGCCGATCCCGCGCGAGGAGATCAAGGGCAGGATCATCGGCCGTGAGGGCCGCAACATCCGCTCATTCGAGGCTCTGACTGGCGTCGAGCTCGTGATCGACGACGCTCCTGACGTCGTTTTACTCTCGGGCTTCGACCCGTTCCGTCGTGAAGTCGCCCGGCGGGCGCTGCTCGACCTCGTCGAGGACGGCCGGATCCATCCCGGACGGATCGACGAAGCCGTGCGGCGGGCGCGTGACGAGCTCACCACGGCCCTCCGTGCGGACGGCATGCACGCTGCCGAGGCGGCGGGCGCTGGGCATCTGTCGTCGGATGTCGCCGAGCTGCTCGGTCGACTCCGACTGATCCGAGCCGGCGAGGAGGATCAGCTCGAGGCGGCTGTCCGCGTCGCTGGCCTGGCGGCGACGTTCGCGGCAGAGCTCCGGGCCGATGCCCGGGTCGCCCTCCGAGCGGGGTTGCTCCACGACATCGGGCGGGCCGTGGGGCGCGAGGCCGACGGCTCGACGGAAGAGATCGCCGCCGACGTACTGACCCGGGCCGGCGAGTCGCCAGCGGTCGTCGGCGCCGTGCAACCGCCCGACGAGCTGTTTCCGTCGGTGACCCCTGAGCAGGCCGCCGTCTGGCTGGCCCGTGCCGCGGCTCGCCTCGCCCAGCCCACCCGGGACGAATCGCCGATCCGCCGCGTCGACGTCATCGAACGGGCCGCGGCGCTGGTCGACGGCGTTGGCGAGGCGCTCGCGTTCCAGATCGGGACGCGGGTGCCATTGCTGATCCGCCCCGCGGAGCCCCTCGAGGCGCTCGCGCGGGTCCTGCTAGCGCGGGCCGTCCTGGAG
>JACCZL010000836.1 GCA_013695975.1 Chloroflexota bacterium | reverse complement strand
CGAGACGACGCCCTCGACCGTCACCTCTTGCCACCCGATGTCGCCATCGGCGACCTCTCCGTGGCCATCGTCGAACCGGCCCGCGCAGCAGACATGCAGCACGGGCGTGCCTGGGCAATGGAAGCCGGTCTTCAGCGTCCCCAAAGCCGAGACCCCGTAGGGGCGGTTCGCGAACCGTCCCTACGCCCCCCCGATCTGAGCACGGGGCACGACGGGCCGACCACAGATCCAGGGCTCATTCGAGTCTACGACACGACCGGCAGTCTGCTCGGTCTCGCGGCCGCGGATCGCGCGCGAGGCGTCTGGCAGCCGAAGCTCGCCTTGACAAGGACCGACACGTGACGCAGGGCGTCGTCGCGACGGTGGGCGCATTCGACGGCATCCACCGCGGCCACCAGATCCTGCTTCGAGAAGTGGTCGCGCGGGCCCGCTATCTCGGGATCAAGAGTCTCTGTGTCACCTTCGATCCGCACCCGGACACCGTGCTCTACCCGGAACGCCAGCTCACCTACCTCACCGATCGGCCCGAGAAGGAGCGCGTGCTCCGCGAGCTGGGCCTGGACCACGTGCTCGTCTTCGAGTTCACCCGCGAGCTGTCGATGCTCCGACCCGAGGAGTTCCTGGGCATGATCCGCGAGCGCTACCACCTGGCCGAGCTCTGGGTCGGCAGCGACTTCGCGCTCGGTCGCGACCGCTCCGGCACGGTCGCCGCCCTCGTCGACATCGGCCGCGTCCAGGCCTTTGCCCTCCACGTCGTCCCGCCCCAGAAGGTCGACGCGGAGGTTATCTCCAGCACCTTCATCCGCAAGCTCCTGGCCGACGGACAGGTTGGTCACGCCAACCGCCTGCTCGGCCGTCACTACCGCGTCAGCGGGCGCGTCGAGCAAGGCGCCGCGCGCGGGCGCCAGCTCGGCTGGCCGACGGCGAACATCCGCCCAGACCGGCAGCGCGCGCTGCCGGCCGACGGGGTCTACCTCGCCCTCGTTCCGCTCGACGACCGGGTGTGGCGCGCCGTGGTCAACCTCGGCGCCCGGCCGACTTTCGAAGAGGGCGAGCGGCTCCTCGAGGTCCACCTACTCGACTTCTCAGGCGATCTCTACGGACAAGAGCTGGCCGTCGACATTGTCGACCGCATCCGCGGCACCCGCCGCTTCCCGTCGATCGACGCCCTCCGCGAGCAGATCGCCCGCGACGCCGAA
The DNA here is from genome assembly GCA_013695975.1 of Chloroflexota bacterium. GTDB lineage: Bacteria > Chloroflexota > UBA6077 > UBA6077 > JACCZL01 > JACCZL01. Next base: position 9,298 of record JACCZL010000836.1, on the reverse strand, counting down.
ACGGCCCGCACGATGGAGCTGTAGGGGCGCGATGAATCGCGCCCTCTCACCCGGAGGGCGCGATGAATCGCGCCCCTACGATTGCTCCTTCTTGCGCTCTTCGACCACCTTCTGGACGACGTGCGGCGGGGTTTCCTCGTAGTGCGAGAAGCGCATCGAGTAGATGCCCCGACCCTGAGTCATCGAGCGCAGCTCGGTCGCGTAGCGGAGCATCTCGGACTGGGGCACCTGAGCCTCGACGGTGGTGTAGCCACTGGCCGGGTTCATCCCCTGAACCCGGGCGCGCCGCCCATTCAGGTCTCCCATCACGTCGCCGGTGAAGTCGTCCGGGACGGTGATCTCGACCTGCATGACCGGCTCGAGGAGGGTTGGTTTGGCCTCGCTGAGCGCCGCCTTGAAGCCGATCGAGCCGGCCGTCTTGAAGGCCGCCTCAGACGAATCGACCGGATGGTACTTGCCGTCGTACAGGGAGACACGGACGTCGACGACCGGATAGCCGGCCAGGATGCCTGAGTCCATCGCCTCGCGGATGCCCTTCTCGATCGCCGGAATGAACTGCCTCGGGACGACGCCGCCGACGATCTTGTCGACGAACTCGAATTGCCCGCCTCGCTCCATCGGGTCGACCTGGAGAAAGCAGACGCCGTACTGGCCGTGGCCGCCGCTCTGTCGGACGTGGCGACCCTGGGCCTTGGCCGAGGCGGTGATCGTCTCGCGGTAGGCGACCTTCGGCACACCCACCTCGACGCTCACGCTGTACTTGCGCTGGAGGCGCTCGGCGGAGATCGCGACGTGCGACTCGCCCAGGCCCGACATAATCGTCTCGCCAGTCGACGTCTCGCGGTGGATCTTGAGCGTCGGGTCCTCTTCCATGATCCGCCCGAGGGCCGTGCTCAGCTTGTCGACGTCGGCCCGGGTCTTGGGATGGATCGACGCCGAGTAGGAGGGCTCGGGGAACTGGGGGCGGATCAGGACGACCATCGCGTCACGCTGGGTGAGGGTGTCGCCGGTCGATGTGTCGGCCAGCTTCGGTATTGCCCCGATGTCGCCAGCGCCGATTTTCTGGACCGGCTCCTGCGTCTTGCCGCGCATCATAAAGAGCTGGCCAATCCTCTCGTCGCGCGACTTCGCCCCGTTCCAAACGTGGCTGTCCGCCTGGAGCGCGCCCGAGTAGGTCCTGACGTAGGTCAGACGACCGATGTACGGGTCGGAAATAGTCTTGAAGGCCAGCGCGGCCAGCACGCCGTTCTTCGTAGCCGGCGCCAGCTCGCCGTCCTGGACCGGTAGCGCGGCCTCGGCGGCCGGCGGGAGCAGATTCACGATCGCGTCGAGCAGGCAGTCCACGCCGAGCTGGCGGGTCGCCGCGCCGCAGAGGACCGGGATCAGCGCCCGCGTCTGGACGCCTGTCGCGAGGGTCGCGCGGAGGGCGTCCTCGGCGATCTCCTCGCCTTCGAGGTACTGGTTGAGGAGCTCGTCATCGATTTCACAGACCGACTCGACCAGCATCTCCCGGAGCCGCTCGACGGCGTCAGCGGCCTCGGCCGGCAGGTCGGTGGACGGCTCGCGCGCGTCACCGCGGTAAGCACTTCGCCCGATCAGCTCGATCACGCCACTGAGGCCGTGCTCACGCCCGAGCGGGATCGTCAGCGGGACGACCTCCTTGCCGTAGCGCTCGCGGAGCCCTCCCAGGACTCGCTCGAAATCGGCGTTCTCCCGCTCCAGCTTATTGACGAAGACGACCCTCGGGAGGTCGCGCTCGTCAGCCGCGCGCCAGACCTGCTCGGTGCCGACCTGGACCCCCGACACCCCGTCCACGACGACGACCACGCCATCGGCCACGTGGATTCCCTCGACAACCTCGCCGAAGAAATCAGCATAGCCCGGCGTGTCGAGGAGATTGACCTTGTTGTCCTTCCACTCGAGGGGAGCGAGCGCCAGGCTCACCGACATCCGTCGCTTCACCTCGTCGGCGTCGAAATCGGTGATGGTGGTCCCCTCCTCGACACTCCCCATGCGTGTGGTCGCCCCAGCCCGAAAGAGCATCGCCTCTACCAGCGAGGTCTTGCCGGCGCCCCCGTGGGACACGAGCGCCACATTGAAGACGTGATCGGCGTCATAGCTCTTCAAGATTTGACTCCTTCGTCAGATGATCGCGCGTCAGGTGATCGGGCTCAGGGGGTGGGTGCGCGGCGCAGGAGCGGGGCGCAGAGCACCGGCTGAAAGTGGCGGGATTATAGCAAAGGGGGTTTTGGCCTCCCGCGCGCGCCATCGGGCCCGTCAGCCTCCAGGTCGCCCGTCGTCTCGACGACCAACTCCTCCCGCCGTACCGTCTCGGACACTCGTTCGAACCCCGCCGTGACGCGCTTGCCGACTCGGACCTCCTCGATCACGACCGGTACCTTCTCGACCGTCACGTGCTCCTGGTGGAGTCGAAGCGTGACGCGCTGCTCGTCGCCGAACCCGCGGTCTGTCGGGCGGGGCGTGACCCATCGGCGTTCGACGACCACCTCCTCGCGAACGATCGGCACTTCGACCGTCTTGTGCTCGGCGACAACTTCCTTGCGGACTTCGGCGCGTCCGGCCTCGGCCTGCCGCGTACGCACGTCCAGCTCCTCCTCCGCGAGCTCGACCACACCGGCCGGCTTCACGACACCGGCTGCCTCGACGCCACCGGCCGGCTCGACTCGACGAGCCGGCTCGTCGAGCGTCGGTCTGGTCTCCGCCGCGCCACGATGGCCGGCCGCGCCCTCAACCTCGGTGGTCAGGACTGGCTGGCGCCCGAGGAGCTGGACATCGCGCAGCGGGTACTCAGCCCCACCGTCGACGAGGATCGCCTCAACCTGCTCGGTGTCAATGTCCACGAGCATGTCGAGGATCATGCCGACCGGCCTTCCCCGTCGGTCCAGCAGCATCCGCCCACGCAAATCCTGATCCTCGTCGAGGAGCTCCCAATCGGCGAGCTCGGACAGTAACGCCTGGGTCATTGCGGACTCCTTTCTCCTTCTGCTCCAGCGGGCCCATCGCGATGCGTCTCAGGCTTGGCCGCCACTGGCCACAGGTGCAGATGGGCCGGCTGGCCCCAAACTCGACGCGCATGCTAACTGACCCACTGAGTCCCTCCGCTACGGGTCGCCGACGATCCGGAAATCCCGAACGTCGTCCACCTGCAGGTATACCGCTCCTTCCTCGACCAGTCTCAGATCTTCCCCCGACAGCCCCCACCCGGCGAGCATCTCCTCCTCGGCCGGCAGCCCGCGGATGGCCCCCCGCACGTCCACGGCCCGCCCAGCCTCGATGGCGGCGTCCTGCTCGTCCGACCGCGTCAGCGCGCCCTCCGGCAGCAGCACCAGCATGCGTTGATCCGGCCTTGGTCCGATCCAAACCGCTCGATCGCTGGCCCGTCCCTGAACCCGGGCCCTGGTCAGCCAGACGCGCCTGCCGTCTAAGCTTACCAAGCGCTCCGGCTGACCGAACGGCAGATTGGTGACCAGCTCTTCGGTCGCGAGCGTTGGCAGATCGGGCTCGGCTCGGGCAAGCCCGTTCGGCGGCTCAGGGTCGCCACCCGCGGGCGGCTGGGGCGCGGGGATGGACGCCGCGTCCTCCGCTGCCTCCTCGGGCTCGGAGCTCGGTGCCGCCGGGGCCGTGGTCACCCCGGTCGGCGTCTCGGCCTCCACCGTGGGTCCGGCGGTCGGCTCCGTGGGACTCGGCGTCGGCACGATGGTTGGCGGCTCGGCCGGACCCCCAGCCGCCGCCGCCAACGGTCCGACCGTGAGCTCGGCCCCTGGGTCCGCGAAACCCGTCAGGGGCACACCGTCGACGGCCTCGTCGACGTCGACTGGCCCGTTCGCACCCGAGGGCACGGCCACGCCCTGCGCCGTTTCACGCAGCACCAGTCGAGCGCACGTCGTCACCACCAGTGGGCCAAGAACGACCAGGATCATCCCGGCGAGAAGCGGTTTCGCCCAGCGGCCTAGCGGTTCGACTCCCTGGCGGGTAACCCTCGTAGGGCCACCGCGAGCCGCGCCAATCCCCGACCCGGCCACCACCCGCCGCCGTCGCACCGGAATGTACACGGCGGGTGGCATCGTCGCGGAGGCGAGCCGTCGCCGCACCCCGATGCTGAGACTCCTCCGAGCGGCTTCGACAACGGCCTTCCGTCTCACCCGGATCTCGGCCATCCGAAGCCTCCCCTGCCACGCATCACGGCCGGTGGCCCGCCCCACCTGTCGCCTTGCTGCACCCTACGTGCCAACGATTGAGCCGAGCTTCCAGCGGATGGCACAGCCCTTGCGGACCGAGCTATCGCGCTGCCACGGTCCAAGCGGCAGGCCGAGAGGAGCCCCGGCATGATCCCGATTGGCGATGATCCCGGCCCGCGCCACCTGACCCCGTTTGTCACCTTTGCGCTCTTAGCCGCCAACGTCGCCGCCTTTGTCTACACGATCTCGCTTGGCGAGCGCGGCATCGAGACCCTCTACCGCTCGGCCGGTGTCGTCCCGCTGGAGTTCGCCCGCAATCAGGATATCCCCCCCGTGGCACCCGGCGGCAGCTACTACACGACGTTGCTCACGTCGATGTTCCTCCACGGCGGCTTCCTGCACATCGCCAGCAACATGCTGTTCCTCTGGATCTACGGCGACAACGTCGAGGATCGCCTGGGCCACGTCCGCTACCTGATCTTCTATCTCCTCTGCGGGCTGGCCGCCAGCGCCACCCACATCTTCTTCAATTGGGGCTCGCAGATTCCGAGCATCGGGGCGAGCGGAGCGATCGCCGGCGTGCTGGCCGGCTACATCGTCATGTTCCCGGCCGCGCGCATCCGCACGCTCCTGTTCATCGGCCCCTTCATCACGATCACCCGCGTCCCCGCCCTCCTGCTGATCGGCTTCTGGTTTGTCACCCAGGTCTTCTCTGGCATTGCCTCGCTCGGCCCATCCGAGCAGACAACCGGCGTCGCCTTCTGGGCCCACGTCGGCGGCTTCGTCGCCGGCCTCCCCCTCGTCCTCCTCTTCCGCCAGCCGCGTAGCTCTTACGACCTCGCGTTCCGCCAATAGCTCAGACCCCTCGGCTTCTGACGACCCCTGTGGAGCCGTGCTAGAATCCATGCTTGTAGCGTGCCGTGGCAGCGAGGAGAGGAGGGGTCCAGTCGTGTCCGGCCATTCAAAGTGGTCTCAGATCAAGCGCCAGAAGGGGGCGACCGACGCCAGGCGGGGGCAGCTTTTCACTAAGCTGGGGCGGGAGGTCACCGTAGCCGCCCGTGAAGGTGGTCCCGACCCCGACGCAAACCCACGCCTTCGGATGGCGGTCCAGCGGGCGCGCGAGGCCAACATGCCGATGGAGACCGTCGATCGCGCGATCAAGCGCGGAAGCGGGAGCGGCGACGGCGCGGCGCTCGAAGAGATCACCTACGAAGGCTACGGTCCGGGCGGCGCGGCGATCCTGGTCGAGGCGCTGACCGACAACCGGAATCGGACCGTCGCCGAGGTCCGCAACGCCTTTACCCGGGGGGGTGGCAGCCTCGGCGAGAGCGGTTGCGTGGCCTGGAACTTCGAGAGCCGCGGGATCATCGCGATCGAGTCCAACGGCCAGGACGCCGAGGAGGTGGCCCTACAAGCGATCGACGCCGGCGCCGACGACTTCAGCGTCGACGACGGCCTGATCGAGGTCTACACCGATCCGGGCGAGGTCGAACGGGTCCGATCGGCGCTCGAGCAACGCTCGCTGATCGTGGCGTCGGCTGAGGCGGCGATGGTCCCGAAGACGACGCTGGAGATCGATCAGAAAGACGCCGTATCGGTGGCCAAGCTGATGGAGCGACTCGAGGATCTCGAGGATGTGCAGCGCGTGTACACCAACCTCGAGCTCTCCGAAGAGGCGCTGCAAGAGCTCACCGCCCGCTGACTGGTGCCGGCGAGTCGGTCCAGCCCCAGACCCCGTCGTATCATGCTGAGCCCAGCGAAGAATCTTGTCCCGATGAGTAGATGCCTCACTGCGTGCAGCATGACACGGTATTAGCGATGCTACAGGACGAAGATGCAAGACACAGACATGGTGCAACGGGACGATTCGGACGAGCAGACTCCCTACCACATCGACGAGAGCTGGTTCGAGGAGAACGACTTTTCCTTCGAGAGCTTTGTCCAGTCACGCATGTGCAGTGAGTGCCAGGCGCGGCTCGGGGAGGAAGTCGAGGAGCGCTACACCGTGCTCAACAAAAAGACCGGCCGCGCCACCTTCGATTTCCGCAAGGTGCCCTACGGCTCCAGCCCGGCCGCGGTGATCCGAGACTGCTGCTCGAAGAAGAAGGATTACATCCTGCCGGACATGGCGACGCTCGAGGCAGTCTTCCGCGTCTATCTCGCCCACGGCAATCAGCCGATGCCACTCGATCACGTCCGCGAGCAGCTCGGGGACTGGTGCCCCGGCGGCGGCTGCCAGTGGCTGATCCTGCCGATGGCGAGCCTGGAGCGGCTCGTCCAGAACGATCGCTTCTACGGCATCCGACCTCACTTGCTGCCGACCGCGGCCTGACGTGCAGGTCGTCATCCCCCTCGCGGGGCTCGGCACGCGGATGCGGCCACATACCCATTCCAAGGCCAAGCCGATGCTCCGCCTGGCCGGGAAACCGATCCTCGGCCATCTGCTGAACTGGGTTGTCGACGACCGCGTCGACGAGGTGATCCTGATCATCAGCCCGCACCAGCGGGACGTCGAGCCCTACGCCAGGACGGCCACCGCGCAGCCCGTCCGGATGGTGATCCAGGACGAGCCGCGCGGCCAGGCCGACGCTATCGCCCGAGTCCGCGACTTCGTCGACGGGCCCCTCCTGATCCTCTTTTCGGACACCCTGGCCGACGCGACCTTCGACGACCTTGCGGACGTCCGCTCGGACGGATTGATCTACGTCAAGGAGATCCCAGACCCGTCACGGATGGGCATCGTGGTCGTCCGCGACGGACGGATCGTCGAGATCGTCGAGAAGCCGAAGGACGCCGTCAGTCGCCTGGCGACGATCGGGATGTACTACTTTCGGACCAGCGGCCTCCTCTTCGAGGCGATCGACACGGTCCTGGCCGCCCCACCCTCGCTCAACAACGAGTACTTCATCGCCGACGCGATCAAAGTGATGCTCGATCGGGGCGCCCTACTCGAGCCGCGTCCCGTGGGCGTCTGGGAGGACACCGGCACTCCCGCGTACACCCTCCACGCCCACCGCTTTCTGCTCGACCGTTCGGGTGTGCAACCCCGCCCACGCCCGAACGTGACGGTCATCCCACCCGTCTTCATCGCCGACGACGCGGTCGTCAGCGAGTCGGTGATCGGCCCGTACGTCACCGTCGAGTCTGGCTGTCGGGTCGAGCGCTCGGTCCTGTCGGACTGCATTCTGGACCAGGCCAGCGTCGTCCGCGACAGCGTCCTCGCCCACGGCCTCATTGGCCGGCGTGCCATCGTGACCGGCGCCCCGGCCGCCGTGAACGTCGGCGACGACTCGAGCCTCGGCCCGGTCGGCACCGAGCCGCTGCCGAGCCTCTAACGCCCACTCAGCCGAGACGGACGCCCCGTCCGCTCGTCGCGACCTCTGGTCCCCGCGGCTCCGGCTCCGGCGGGCGCGGCTCCGTGCTCACCACTTCAAAATCCGCATCCGGCAGTCGGAACGGGGCATCCTGGCGCCGGCGCTGCTCCAGCGTAGCGTGGTAGAACGAAACCATCGTCGTGATCACCGCGACGACCGGCACGCCGAAGAGGGCGCCCCAGACGCCGGCCACCCGAGCCCCGCCGAGCAAACCGACGAACACCAGCAGGGGGTGCAGGCCGATCGCGCTGCTCATCACGCGAGGCGCGACGACGTTCAGAACGATCGCCTGGAGCACGTTGACCAGGATGAACGCCAGCCAGAACGAGTCCGGATTTTCCAGATAGGCAATCGCCAGCGGCATGACCAGCGCCAGCGGGGGCCCGACGAACGGGATCAGCATGGCGAGCGTGTTGACGACCGCGGTGAGGAGGACCAGATCGAGCCCGATCGCCCACATGATCGCCGCGACGCCGAGCGAATAGACCAGCGCCTGGACCAACTGGCCGCGGAGGAAGCCGGCGAAGGCGCGATTGACGCTGGCAAAGAAGAAGACGACGTCCTCACGGATGGTCGAGGGGACCGTCCGCAGGAGGCCCTGGGTGATCCGGTGGCCGTCGAGCATGACGTAGTAGGAGAGCATCAGGACGATTGCGAGCTGGAGGACGAACGAGGCGATCCTGGTGGCCAGCGCGACCGCGTTCGACAGGATCGGTGGAGCGACCGCCTCTGCGCGCCGCACGAGATCGTCCTCGTTGACCAGCGCCGCCAGATTCACCGTCAGGCCTCGCTCCTCGAGCAGACCCTGCAGCGCGACAACTTGGGCGTCGAGCAAGCTGGCATAGGTCGGGATGTCGACGACGACCTGGACGACCTGGCGCGAAAACGGTGGGACGAGCCAGAAGATCCCGCCGGCTAGCATAATTAGGAGGCCGAGGTAGGCGACGGTCACGGCGACCGGTCGCGGGAGCCGCCCCCGCAGCCGCAGGAAGACCACGGCTGGCTCGAGGATGAAGGCAATGACCCAGGCCAGGAAGAAGAGGAGCAGGATGTCGGCGAACTGGGAAGCGACCTGCCAGACGAGCCCGGCCAGGTACAAGACGGCGATCGCCAGGACGACGATGACGAGCGCGCGGATCCAGGCGTCTCGAATGACCATGCGGGCGGCCTCGCGGGTCGCGCGGCCGGCCTCCCGTGACCAGCCGTGCCCGACAGGTCGGATTGTAGCCATCCCTTCCTGGTCTGGGCAACCAGGCCCGTGGCGACCGTGACCCGACCCGACGAGCGTCGGGCTGACCTGCTCCGACGAATGACTGCCAGCGGCCTTTACCTGATCACCGACGACCGCCTCGCCGACGACGACCTGGTGGCACGGCTCGAGGCGGCGCTCGGCGCCGGCGCCGACGTCGTTCAGCTTCGTGACAAGCGGCCGGGTCGCGGACGGGCCTACGCCCTCGGCCGGCGGATCGCCGAGCGCTGTCGCGCCTATGGCGCCCTCTTCATCGTCAACGACTACGCCGACCTGGCCGTGGCGCTCGACGCCGACGGCATCCACGTCGGCCAGGACGACCTTCCACCGAGCGCCGCCCGCGCCGTCGTCGGGCCAGAGCGGCTCGTTGGCCTGTCGGTCTCCGCCGTCGAGGAGGCCACAGCGGCGGAGGACGGCGACACCGACTATATCGGCTTCGGCTCCCTGTTCCCGACCGCGACCAAGCCCGACGCCGA
>JACCZL010000815.1 GCA_013695975.1 Chloroflexota bacterium | reverse complement strand
GCCGAGCGCAGAGCCGGTCGCGCAAGGCGTCCGAGCCGCGACTGAGCACGCCGTCGCGGGTGAGCTGCTCGACCATCGGGTCGTCGGCCTGACCGTACCAGGTGAGGGCGTCGTCCCACATCGCTTGCAGGCTCGTCTCGAGCTCCGGACGGCCCGCCTCGTCAGCGCCGATGCGCTTGAGCCAGCCCTCGGCGTGGACCCAATGCGCCTCCTCCTCCTGAAGGATCTTGCGCGCCCGCTGACGCAGTGGCTCGTAGGGCGAGTCGGTGGCCGCCGAGAGCATCGTCGTGAGAGCAGTGTCGACCACGAAGTTGGCGGCCACGAAATCGGGCCAGCCGTAGAAGTGGTTGTCGAGGCAGGCCATCGCGCTCGTCGGGCGATGCTGCCAGCCTTGCTCCTCGGCCGTGTCGGCCTCGCTTGACTCTGGGAAGCCGCGCAGTAGCGGGTAAAACGACCGAGCGTGGCCGAGCTCGTCCTGGGCCATCGCGGCCGCGGCGACGGCCGATTCGAGCATCGGCGCGCCGGTGCACCACTCGGCGTAGCGTCGCCCGAGCAGGTACTTGTTGTCGGCCAGCGAGGAGAGCAGCGTGTAGATCGCGCGGCGGGCATCGGCCTCGAGCGCTCCAACCACCTCGACCTGCTCTCTGACCGGGGCGGCGGCTTGGGCTGCCCGCTCGGTTGCCTCGGAGTCGGCCGCCCCCTCGAAACGGCCGACCTCCGAAGGGCTCGCATCGGTCACGATGCCACCACCGTTCGGAGGGAGCGGCGTGGCACGATCACCATCTCGATCCAGGGGTGCTCGTCGTAGATGCTGCGGGCGTAGAGCTCGGCCATCTCGCCGGTGTTCGCCGTGACCGTGCCAACCTGATAGAGAGCGTCGTCATATTTGCGACGGCCGAAGACGAGCCAGACGGTGCGCTGTGACGGCTTGGCCTCCTCGCGGACGCGGCCGTCCTGTGGCCACGGCCCGACGCCCGGCTCACCTGGCTCGCTGGTCGCGGCGCTCACACCGACATCCCGAGCTCCCGCATCGTCGCGCGGGCCGACTCGCTCAGCCGCTTACGGCTCCAGACGGGGTCCCAGACGACGTCGATGGCGACCGTGTCGACGTCGGGCTCGCGCAGGAGGCGCTCGCGGATGTCGTCCTGGATCATCCCCATCGCCGGGCAGCCCATCGCCGTGTAGGTGATCTTCAGGTGCGCGGTCCGACTCGGCGGGTCGTAGTCGACGCTGACGATCAGGCCCATGTCGACCAGCGAGACGGGGATCTCCGGGTCCTCGATCTGTCGGAGCACCTGCCAGATGCCGACCACCACGTCCCCGGCCTCGCGTGCGGCGCCGCGCGGCTCGACGGTCACGCCCTCACGCATCGTCAGTCCCTATCCGCCGTGGCCGTTGCTCGCGGCGATTGCGCGGTGGCCGCGCTGGAGCGCCGCGACGTACTCCTCGTTCATCGGGCCGCGCGCCTTCCAGCGTTTCAGGACTTGATCCCAGCCGATCGGACCGTCCTCGATCATCCAGCGCTTGTTCGCGGCGTCGAAGTGGGCCGGGAAGGGGACGTCGACCACATACTTGCCCTCGGCCTCGTCGAGGTGGGCCGGCGTCTGCAAGCCGACCTCGTCGCAGAAGGGCACGACGGTACTCATCCACTGCTGCCGGAGCTGGTCATTGCTCTTGCCCTTGAAGCCGTACTGGAGCTGCTCGCCGTGCTTTTTCTGGTCGTCGGGCAACCCGAACCATTCGACGGTCAGGAGGAACATCCAGTCGACTGCCCGCTGGAGCTTCGCCTTCTTCTCGGGATCGGGCACCAGGCGGCGGATCCACTGCTGGCCGTGGCGCAGATGGAACGTCTCCTCCTTGTCCACCTTGGCCAGGGCCCGCTTCCACGGGCCGAACGTGGTCGAGTGGAACACGTCGGAGAGCAGGACGTAGCCGGCCTGATCGTACAGGGCGTTGGCGACGACCAACTCCGTCCAGGAGTCCAGAGGGACGTCGAAGGCATACGGG
>JACCZL010000801.1 GCA_013695975.1 Chloroflexota bacterium | reverse complement strand
GCCGAGCGCCACGTTGAGGAAGCGGCAGGCCCCCATGTTCAGGCTGCCGACGTAGGGGACCCGCTTGCCGCGGGCATCGTACAGCACGATGCAGGTTGCCAGGAGGAGGGCCACCAGTCCGCTCACCGCCCCCGCGGCCAGGGCCAGCAAGCAGCCGAGCCCGAGCAGACCACCGCCGAGCAGGAGCGCCGAGCGGGGGGTGACGCGACCGCTGGGAACTGGCCGCTCGGGTCGCTCGACGCGGTCGAGGTCGCGGTCGAAGTAGTCGTTCAGGACGACACCGGCGGCATACAGGGCGACGCTCGCCGCCGCTACGGTGACGAGGGCCCGACGATCGACGCCGACCCCGCGCGAGAGCAGGAGGTAGCCGGCCACCACATCCCCGACGGCGGTGAACAGGTTCGGGACCCGCACCAGCTCCAGGTAGGCCCGCACGGGAGAGCGCGTCAGTAGCCGAGCGCCCGTAGATGGGCGAGGCTTCGGTGCGCCGCGTCGCCCGGGTCGTCAAGGTTAGGGTAGAGCTCGACTGTGACGTAGCCGTCGTAGCCCACGTCGTCGAGCGCCCGTCGAAGCTCCGCCAGGTCGATCGCCCCATCCCCGGGGACGAGGTGGCGGTGCTCGCGGGTCGGCGCGATGTCCTCGATCTGGATGTGGCGGATGTGGGGTCCGAGCCTCCGCGCGACCTCGGCGGGGTCCTCGCCGACGCAGAAGACGTGGCCGACGTCCAGGTTGAGGCCAACCATCGGCGAGTCGACGCGCTCCATGAAGCGGAGGTACTGGTCGGAGCGCTCGATCAAGAGGCCGGGCTCAGGCTCGATGCAGATCGAGACCCCCTCTCGTTCGGCTCGCTCGGCGCACTCGGCGATCGCGTCGGCGAACAGGTCCGTGGCGGTCGCCTCGTCGCGGCCGTCGAGCGGCCCGCCGGGCTCGATCGAGATCGTCCGAGCGCCCAACTGTCGCGCCAGGCCCAGCGCGTCGAGAGTGTGGTCGATGCGCTTGCGGCGGTCGGTCGGGTCGGCGTCGACGTAGGAGGGGAGCCAGAAGTGCCGCGCCATGCGAGGCAAGTCCGAGGCGGCGGCCGGTCCGTGTACCGCGGTCATCATGAACGCGTTGAGGTTCGAGACGGCGAGGTCGTGCGCCCGCAGGGTGGCGACGATCGAGTCGACGTCGGCTGGCCCGAGATCGGGCGGGTAGGCGTGCGGGGCGTCGCACATGATCTCGGCCGCCCCGTAGCCGGCCTCGGCGATCGCGGCCAACGCGTTGGCGAGGGAGAAGCGCCGATAAGCGCTCGAGGCAAACGCGAGCTTCATCGTTCCATCCAGTCTCACCGACCATGATCGCGCCACGCGACGGCTCCCGTCAACGTGCGGCCAATCGGCGGAGCAGCGCAGTTCGTCTGCACCGCGACCGTGAGGGAGCGGCACGCGATGTGCGCCGCTCCGGTATAATCGCTGCAGCCCGCCGGCACGCTATGCCCGGTGGGCGCCGTGAAGAAGCGTTGGAGTTTTGATGCCTCGGACGAGTCGCGCGGTCGCTCAACGCCTGGCGACGCAGAAGACACGGAAGCGGCGACCGCGGAGCACCGCCGAGGGGATCTCGCCCGCGGCCGAGCAGGTGCTCGATCGAGCCGCGCCGGACGAGGGTGAAACGGCGACGCCGGCGCTGTCGTCGCGGAGCGGACGTACTCGGCTGACTGAGCCGACGGCGCGCGCCGTGGTGGTTCGGCGGTCGTATGCGGAGTACGGTTCCGAGTACAGCTACGTCTGGGCCGATCTGCGTCGGATCGTGCTCGTGGGCGGCAGCTTGCTGCTGCTGCTGATCGCCCTGTCCTTCGTCATCCGCTAAAGCCGGAGCGACCGGGCTTCAGGAGGAGCAGCGCGGGGGGCTCGTCCCCCCGCGCACGCGTGTTACCAGAGGCGGGTGGCACCGATGTAGCGCGGACCCCAGTAGCCATCGTCGACGTTGGAGATCGTCACGCCGCTACGCTCGTCAGCGGCGTGAATGAAGCGGCCGCCGCCGACGTAGATCCCGGCGTGCGAGAGGCCGGGCATGTAGGTATTGGCAAAGAAGACGGTGTCGCCAGGCTGGAGGGCGTCGCGGCTGATCCGCGGACCGCCGTTCATTTGCCCCCACAGACCGCGGGAGACGGTCTTGTCCATCGAGTTGTGGACGTACCAGACGAAGCCGCTGCAGTCGAAGCCGGCCGGCGAGGTCCCACCGAAGACGTAGCGCGCCCCGAGGTGGCGCATCGCGCCGGCCAGGAGCACGCTGCCGTTGCCGCCGGTGGTGACCGGCTTCGGCGCGATGACCGAGGCCGCGGCGAGCTTGTTCCCGGGCTGGGTCGCAGCGACCGCTTGTGGCTTCGAGGCGGCTTGCGACGCCGCGGGCTTCGGCTTAAGTGGCGCGAACAGCTCCGGCTTGCTTGCAGGCACCAGCGGCGCTGGCTCCGGTTTGGCCTGCTGTTGCGCGAGCATCGCTCGTGACACTGGCTTGGGCGCTTCCGCGGTGGCCTGACCCGAGCGAGACGGCTGGGCCGCCGCGACCGGGGCAGGGCGTGGGGCCTGGGCCGACTGGGGGGCTGTCGGTGCGCGCGCGGCGGCCTGGGCGGGAGGAGACGACGGAACTAGCGCCACGTTCGCCATGCTGCCGGCGAGCGAGGCACTGGGTGGGGGCCGGAGCGTGCCGGGCACGGTGAGCTTGGCGCCGACCTGGAGGCTGTTCGGATTCTCGACGGCATTGAAGTCGACGAGCGGGCCCAGGTCCACTTCGTAGTGGGTTGCGATGTCGTTGAGCGTCTCGCCAGTGCGGACCTCGTGCTCGACCCCGTTGACCGGCAGGACCTTGAGCTGCGTCCCCGGGGTCAGACTGTCCGGGTTCGAGATGCTGTTGGCCTGGAGGATCGTCGGGATGCTGACGCCGAACTGGGCGGAGAGCTGGACCAGGGTGTCGCCCGGCTGTACCTCGTAGAGCACCGGCGACGGCGCACTGACGAGCGTCGTCCCGACGTTCCCCCGCGCGGCCACCGAGACCGGCTGCTTGCGACGCGGGGCCGCGGCTCGCTCGGCAGGCTCGCTGCCGGGGACGATCACGCGCTCGTAGGGGACCGCCCCGTCCGGATCGTCCGGTAGGCCGTTGGCCTGAGCGATCTCCGCCGTCGTCACGCCGACCCGCTCGGCGATCTGGCCGAGCGACTCGCCCGCCTCGACCTCAGCCACCATGCCCTCGACGGGCGGGATCAGCAGCTCCTGGCCGGGCTTGATCACGTCGGGATCCTCGATCTTGTTCGACGCGAGGATCGTGTTAATGCTGACCGAGTACTCCTCGGCAATGCCCTTGATCGTGTCGCCCTGGGCCACCGTCCGCAGAATCGGCTTGAGCGGTTCGGCGGTCGGGACGATCTGGGCAAGATCGAGCAGCGAGTCCTGGGCTTCCTCGAGCAGGCCGTCGATCATCTCATCGGCAACTTCGACGACGTCGACGGCTCGGTCCCGAAGCTCGAGCGCGCCGCGTGGGTTGATCCAGGCGTTGGCCGCTACCGAGAGACCCATCGCCACGACAACCCCGTGGAAACCAAGCCGAGCCGCACCGCGTCCAAATGCGCGTCGCCGGGCGCTACCCTGTCGATCAGTCCGCCG
>JACCZL010000782.1 GCA_013695975.1 Chloroflexota bacterium | reverse complement strand
CTTCCGGGCCGACCGCTCGATCCGCGAGAACCTCCTCCAGGCGGTCGCGACGCCGACGGCCCGCCTCTACGTCGAGCCGCACACGGTCTTCGCGGCGCATCACGCTTCCTACGACGCCACGCAGGCGTTCGGCGTGCTCCGAGCGATCGCCCGCGGCCACCATCGCTGGTCGGAGATCGCCACAACCGCCGGCCTTTCGGCGACGCAGCTCGGGCGGGTCATCGAGCCGCTCATCGGCGATCTCGGGTTAGTGGAGCGTGTCCTGCCGGTGACCGAGCGGCGGGAGTCGCGCACCTACCGCACCCAGTATCACCTGACCGACAACTTCTTCCGCTTCTGGTTCCGCTTCATCGAACCAGACCAGGGCCAGATCGAGTTCGGTGACGGCGAGCGCGTCGTCGACGGGATCGTGGCCCAGCTCTCCGAGTACATGGGCCTACCCTTCAAAGCGATCTGCCGAGATTGGGTTCGCCTGGCCAGCGCGGTCGGTGCCCTTCCCGAGCGCGTCGCAGCCGTGGGCGCGTGGTGGAGCTCCGATCATCAGATCGACGTCATCGGGCTGGACGCCGCCCGCCGCGTCGCCATCACCGGCGAGTGCAAGTGGCGGAACCAGGGCTTCGGCTGGGACGACCTCCAAACCTACCTCGGCCACGTCCAGGCCCTGGCCCAGGCGGCGCCCGTCCACCCTGACGTCCTACACGTCCTGTTCAGCAAGCAGGGCTTCGCCGAGCGAGTCCAAGCCTGGGCAGACGGCACCCGCGCCCGCCTGCTGTCGCCGGCCGACCTACTCGCACCACCTTGAGTATTCGCCTTTGCAGATACGCCCGCCAAGGTCCGTCTCCTCGTCCTGCCGGCGGATCAGAGGATAGATCGCAATCCTACCAGCCATGGTGGCTAGCGCCTACACTGTCGTTGGCAGGACGATGAAGCGCGGTGTGCGGGTTTCGGGGGGCGGATGCCTCGCAAGATTCGCGAGCTGAAGGCCGAGCTGCGACGCGCCGGCTTCACCGAGCAGCCTGGGAAGGGCAGCCACACCGGCTGGCGCCATCCCCTCCTACGGACAAAGTGACGCTCTCCGGGAAGGACGGCGACGACGCGAAGCCATATCAGGAGCGCAACCTCCGAACCACCCTCGCAACACTCCGCGACGCTCAACGGAGGCAGCCATGAACCCGCCTGACGAACCGGCGAACGCCCGGCACTATTCCATGCTCATCGAGTGGTCTGATGAAGACGGCGCCTACGTCGTCACCGTCCCGGAACTGCCCGGCTGCATGACCCACGGGGCAACGTATGCTGAGGCGGTCCGCCAGGGCGAAGACGCGATCGCCACCTGGCTGGAGACGGCTCGCACCTGGGGCGACACGATTCCAGCCCCGCGGGTCTTCGCTCGACAGGCGGTATCCGTAGACTGACCGCGCAGGTTGACGGGAGGCGAGGCCGTCGGAACAGTGGCTAGCGTCTACGGCAAGCCTCGCGGGACGCCCGACTTCGCTGAGGGCGTGCGGGCTCTTGAGGAGAAGCGCAAGTCCCGATTCCAACGGCAATTGACGCGCCATGCGCCCCTACGAAGGTGCCGGGAGCGACCGGGTAAAGGAGAAGATTGATGGAGCAGCGAGCGTTAGGCAGGACCGGGCTCAGGGTTTCGGCCCTGGGCTACGGGGCCGGGAGCATCGGCGGGCTGATGGTGCGCGGGGATTCGGCCGAGCAGACGCGGGCGGTCGGGCGGGCGCTCGAGGCGGGGATCACCTACTTCGATACGGCGCCGAGCTACGGCGACGGGCGCTCCGAGGAGAACCTCGGGCGGGCGCTGCGCGAGCTGGGGGCCTGGGACCGCGTCGTCGTCGGGACCAAGGTCAACTTGGAGCCGGGTGATCTCGACCATCCGGAGGCGGCCATCCGCCGCTCGCTCGAGGCGAGCCTGCGGCGCCTCGGTCGGGACTCGATCGACCTCTTCCAGCTCCACAACCGCGTCGCGCAGGCCGCGGAAGGGCGCGCGCTGGCCGTCGCCGACGTGGTCGGCGACGTGGCGGCGGGCCTCGAGCGGATGGTCGCCGACGGCCTGGCGGGCCACGTGGGATTCACCGGCCTGGGCGAGCCCGACGCGCTGCGCCAGGCGGTGCTGTCCGGTCGCCTCGAGACGGTCCAGTCGTACTTCAACGTCCTCAATCCCAGCGCCGGCTTCGCCGGACGGGCCGGGAGCGGGCAGGATTTCGCGGGACTGATCGACGCGGCGGCCAGCGCGGGCCTCGGCGTCATCGCGATCCGCGTCTTGGCCGCCGGAGCGG
>JACCZL010000781.1 GCA_013695975.1 Chloroflexota bacterium | reverse complement strand
GGCTGGTGCTGGTGACGATGGTGCTCGCGGCGGCGGCCGCCCCGCTGGTCGCGCCGAGGGATCCCTATGAGCAGTCGCTGCTGCTGCGGCTGGCGCCGCCGGTCTGGCTGGAGGACGGCGAGCCGGGCTTCCTGCTCGGAACCGACGAGTTCGGCCGCGACATCCTCAGCCGGATGCTGTACGGGGCCCGCATCTCGCTGGCCGTCGGGTTGCTCGGCGTCCTGATCGGCGCAGTGCTCGGCAGCGTCCTGGGGATGCTGGCCGGCTACTTCACGGCGGGGCCGCTCGACGAGATCATCATGCTGCTCGCCGACATGCAGCTCGCCTTCCCCTTCATCCTCCTCGCAATCGCGATCATCGCCGTCCTCGGCCCGAGCCTGACAAACTTGATCATCATCGTCGGGATCAGCGGCTGGATGACCTACGCGCGGGTCTGCCGCGGGATCGTCCTGACACTCAAGGAGCGCGAGTTCGTCCAGGCGGTCCACGCCATCGGCGGCTCGGACCGGCGGATCATCTTCCGCCACATCCTCCCCAACATCCTCTCGCCGATCATCGTCCTGTCGACGCTCGACCTGGCGCGGCTGATCATCCTCGAGTCGACGTTGAGCTTCCTCGGGCTGGGCGTCCAGCCGCCGAACCCGAGCTGGGGCGGCATGCTCGGACAGGGCCGCCAGTACCTCGACACCGCCTGGTGGCTCGCCACCTTCCCCGGCCTGGCGATCATGCTGACCACCCTCGCCATCAGCCGCGGCGGCGACTGGGTCCGCGACGTCCTCGACCCGACCCTGCGCTCGGGCTAACGAATCGGCATTGCCTCGGGTCTTCTACCGCATCGTCAAGTCCGAGCGACCGACCAGAGACGGCTTTCTCTCCCACGCCCTGAAGGGCCTGAAGCCTCGGAACCCGACGCCCAAGTCACTGCACGAGTACAACGGCGTTTCGGTTCTGGATACTGCCCAGCACGCACGCGCCTGGGCCGAGCGTCTGCCGTACCTGGGCGAGTACATTGCTGAGCTGCATATCCCCGACGATGTCTTGATCGTCTTCGAGGGACCGAATCCGCGGGGACACGGTAACCTGTACGAAACCAGCCCCGATGAGCTGCTGCGCTACGTGCAGGCCATCTACCACTTCACCGATGTACCGATACCCTAGACCATCGATCTAGCATGGCGGTACACTTAGTGTGAAACGAGGATGCGGCCATGACCATGATCTACGAGCTGTGGGACGTCCAATCAGGCAACCTCATCGAAGAGTTCGGCACCGAATCCGAGGCTCTGGCGGCCGTTCAGGGTTATCTCGACGCGAACGGTCCTGATCTGCTCGACGATCTGGCGCTGAACCCCGTGCCGAGTACTGGTCTTGTCGGCGCGACCGCTCTGCCGCCCGTGTTGAAGGGCATGGAGCTCCTTCGACGCCTGCCCGGCACCAGCTCAGGTGCGGACTCCGCACCCAGGCGTGTCACAGCCTGAGCAGGGGCTCGACACCGGCTGCTGACCATCTCTACGGCAACACCCATGGCCAGGGTCGTTCGGGACCATCGTGATCACACTGACGAGCCCGCCATCAGCCGCGGCGGCGGCTGGGTCCGCGATGTCCTCGACCCGAGTGAACGCTGAGTCGCCGCGCTCCAATTGAGTGTAGCACCGCGAATCGGCGGGAAGGGCGTCCACGGCCGCCTCCAGAAGATTCAGCGTAAGGGCGTCTCCTGCTCTGGCGATGGTCGGGGTTCGGCGCGCTACACTACGAGGTAGGAGTCACGCGATGAACGTCTTCGGGGACCTGCCAGGCTGGGCCGTCGTCCTGCTGTCGCTGCTCGCGGCGGTGATCCTGATCGCCCTCAACATCGGCTGGCTCCTCGCCGCCAAAGCCATGCTCGAGGGCCAGCGGACGAAGCCGAAACAGTAGGCAGTGGGCAGTGGGCAGTTCGAGGACGATCCACCGCCTACTGCCTACTGCCTACCGCGTTAGTTCGGGTGCGTCGCGAGCCACTCCTGGAG